>JBDHTH010000389.1:0-3849 GCA_039808545.1 Phreatobacteraceae bacterium
ATCTGGTCGAAATGGTGGATGCCGAGCCCGTTGAGGATCTCCTCGTTCTTCGGGCCGATGCCGCGAATGCGCTTCAGGTCGTCGGCCACGTCGCTGCGCGGCGCCGGCAGCCCGGCTGGGCGGGTGCCCACCGCATCGGCCTTCTCGGCGTTGCTCGCTGTCTGCGGCAGCGCCGCGAGGCGGGCCGCGATCTCGGCCTCGCTCGGCAGGACCTCCGGTGCGATCGGCTCGGGCAGCGGCGGCTCCAGCTTCGTGGCGTCGACCTTGAAGCCGCGGCCCGGCGGCTGGTTGCCGAGCGCCTTCATCTGCTGATAGGCGCGCTCGTTGATCGACGGCCCCTCGATCGACAGCGTCAGGTCGGCGAGCGCCACGCGGCCGCGCGACAGCGTCGCCAGCGCCTTCAGCCCGGCCCGCGCGGCCGGCGCCCAGCCCTCCGGCGCGCCGGAGCGCTCCATCATCGTGTCGCGCACCGCCGCGGTCGGCGCGATGTCATGCGCGACGTCGATGAGGTTGGCGCGCGCCGCCGCGCTCGGCACCGAGCCGCCGAGCACGACCGTGTCGCCCTCGAGCATCGCATGCCAGGCATAGGGCGCGGCGGCCGGCGCCTCGGCCGGAGCGACGGGAATCGGCGGCGGCGTGGGCGCGGCGGGCGCATAGGCGGGCGCAAGCGCCTCCTCGGGCGCCAGGAGCCGGCGCAGCAGCGCGCCGACGACGCAGCCGAGCGCATAGGCGGCCAGCACCAGCAGCGCCGTTTGCAGGATCAGCATGACCATGGCGGCGCTCCTCAGATCCGCCGCGCCGCGTGGCGCGACCAGCCGACATAGCAGCCGACCACGAAGGCGATCAGCAGGTAGATCCAGAGCTTGGCGATCAGGTAGCCCATCGCTGCCTCAATTCGCGATCACGTTGAATTCGATGCGGCGGTTGCGCGCCTTGTTCTCCGGCGTGTCGTTCGGCACCACCGGCCGGTCCGCGCCGAAACCCTGCGCCGACAGCCGCTCCGGCGCGACGCCGGCCGCCACCAGATAGGCGACGACCGCCTCGGCGCGCTGCTTGGAGAGTGGCCGGTTGATCTCGTCCGAGCCGTCCGAATCGGTGTGGCCCGAGATCTCCACCTTGGCGTCCGGGCAGCGCAGCACGGTGGCGGAGAGCGCGTCGAGCATGCCGAGCGAGGCCGGGTTTATGACCGCCTTGCCGGTCTCGAAGCGGATCGTGTTGAGCGCCAGCACCGAGAGCATCGCCTGCTGGCATTCGGGCGCGGCGATCGGCGGCAGGCTCGCCGGGCTCGCGAGCCCTGCGAGATCGACGGCGCCGCCCGGAAACGCCTGCTCGAGCCGCTGCCGGATATCGGCGAGGCTCGGGGCCGTCAGCGCCGTGCCCTTGATCGCCGCCTTGGTGTCGGTGAGCGTCGCCGTGCCGTCGACGAGCCGGCTCGCCGCCTGCATCAGGCTCGCGACCAGCGTGGGGAAGCCCTCCGGCGCGCCGGCCGCGATCTTCAGCTCGTCTTTCAGCTCGAGCCTGCCGAAATAGCTGCGCGCCTCCTCGATCAGCCGCGTCTTGGTCTCGGCGTCCGGCACATAGCCGTCGAGCGTCAGCGTCTTGCCGGTCTGCGCGACCTGGAAGCGATAGGGCGAGGCGATGCCGACCGCGTCGATCTTCAGATTGGCGAGCGTGTAGCCGGGCGGCCGCGCGCCGTTCACCGCCTCCTCGACCGCCGTCTTGGTCGCCTCGTCCGCGACGGTGCCCGCCACCGTGAGGCCGGTGCCGTCGAGCCCGACCGTGCCGCGACTGAGGCGCGCGAGCTGGTCGACCGCGAACAAAGCCGCCGCCGCGAAGGCCTCGGGCGCGCCGCCCGCTACCTTCAGCGCGTCCTCGACCTTGCCCGGTCCCGCGATGGCGCCGGCCCGTTCGAGGAGCGCGGCGCGTGTCGCCGCGTCCGGCACGTAGCCGGTCAGGCGGATGCGCCCTTCGCTCAGCGCCGCGCCGAACACGAAGGGCGTCATCACGGGCGGCTTGATGTCGACCGCGCCGACCTTCAGCGCGGCGGGCATCGGGCCCTTGAGCGCCCCCATGACCTTGTCGTAGGCCTCGAAATTGCCCGTCGTGCCGGTCACGTCGAGCGTCGCATCGGTCAGCTTGACGGCGCCGGTCGAAAGCTCGGCGAGCCGCGCGACCGCGAAGCCCGTCATGTCGATCAGCCCCTGCGGCGCGCCGCGCGCCAGCCTGAGATGCTCGGCGACGGTGACGCCCGGCAGCCCCGCCTTGACGGCTTCCAGGAGCCGGGCGCGCGCCACGTCGTTCGGCACGTAGCCGCGGATCACGGCGCCCTGGGCGGTCTTCTCGACCGAGACCTGGTAGGGCGCCTCCAGCGGCAGCACCGTCGTCTCGTTGGCGGCGACGCGGACACCCCAGGTGTCCTGCACGACATGGTCGACATTGGTCTGCGCTTCCGGGGTCGGGGCCGTGCCGCGGATGATGGCGTCGCGGCCGTCGAAGACGATGTTCGCCCAGGCGCCGAGCGTCTCGCGCACCGCCGCGATCGACCGTTCGGTGAGGTCGCGCTCGATCGCCGCCGAGGAGAGGAATGTCGCCAGGATGGTCAGGATCGCCGTGGTGATCGCCCCCGGCAGGATCCAGCTTCGCCAACCGCTCATGTCGCCGCCCGCATTTCACGAAGCGGGCGGCCGAATCGCACCTCCGCCGCCACGCCCCTTGGAACGTTGGCGCGAGGTTAGTGGCCGGGGGCGGCATCGTCCATGCCTGACCTTAGGGCAGGGAAGGCCGATTTATGCCGGCAATCGGCGCGGCATCGCCGCGCGAAGGCTAATCGATGCTGCCGGTGACGTCGTCGTAGAGATCCTCGGTGGAGGGGCCCGGCGCGATCTGCAGCGGCTGGCCGGGGCCGGGATGCGGCTGGCCCGCATGGGGAACCGGCCGGCGCGGCGCGGGGCCCGCGAGGTCGCGCTGGAACGGATCCTCCGCGAAGGCCCGCTCGCCGACCGGCGCGCCGGCGACCGGGTAGGGGCCGCCTGGATGAGGATAGCGCGGCGCCGGCGCGATCGGCGCCGAGGCCATGGGGATGCCCTCGCGGGTCTGCGGCGGCTGGACCGGCGTCGAGAAGGGCGGCGGCGGCTCGATGCGCGGCCGGCAGTAGTGCCGGAGGCCCTTGGCGTCGTGCCGGGCGAGGTCGAGGTGGAAATGGTCGTAATGCAGCGCGTTCGAGCCGGGGCCGAGCACGGTCGTGAACAGCCGGCAGGAATTCGCCAGCACCTCGCGCAGGAACGCTTGCTCCTCGACGCTGCCGCGCCAGCCGCGCACCACCGAGATGGTACGCCCGTCCGCGAGCACGAAGCCCATGATGTCGAGCGCGTTGCCGAAACCGTGCTCCGAGAGCTTGGCGCCGCGCACATTGTTGCGCGGCCGGCAATTGTAGGAGCCGGCCTTCACCTCGGTGACGGCGACGCCGAGCCGGGTCTGCGCGGCCGGCTGCACCACCTCGATCAGCCAGCGGTCGAAGGCCGAGATCATCGGGCAGGCGAGGGTCGCCTGCGGCTTCACGACGACCTGTCCCTCGGTCGCGGCGGCGACGCGGAACGGCCGCGTCATGCCGCAGACGCCCGGTCCGTTCATCTCGGAAAGGGGGCGCACGAATTGTGACGGCTTCACGCCGCGCGCCGCGAGGCAGCGCTCTTCCGCGTCGGTGCGCCATGCCTCGCGCTGCACGCCGACCCAGCGGCCGCATGCGGCGAGGAGAAGCATGACGAGGGCACCGACGCACAACTTTGCTGTGCCTGTCGCCATGCCGCGACACTCGCAGCATGTCCCTAATGCTTGGTGAATCGAATCGCC
>JBDHTH010000390.1:0-3819 GCA_039808545.1 Phreatobacteraceae bacterium
CCCCATTCGATCTCTACGGGGGGCGCCGCGATGAAGAGCGGCCCCGGAAAGTCGCCTTTTTGGCCGATCCGCGCCTCGCCGACCGCTTCCTCGATCGCGATCTCGGCGAGGCGGAGCGAGAGATCGCTCGCGAAGAAATCGCCCTCCAGCACGAAATCGACCGTGCCGGCGATCGTCGTCTTCAATCCATCGACCGGGAAGCGGCCGATGCGCCGGATGCCCGATCGGCCGGCCGTCAGCGCCGCCCAGTTCTCGGCCTTGCCGGCGCCGAGCGAGGTGATGAGCCCGGCGCCCGTGATCGCGATTTCGGTGCGCTGCATGGCGTGTCCTCAGGCGGCCGTGAGAAGGGCGAGGCCCTCGCCGCGCCAATGGCCGATGGAGGTGACGGCGGCGCGCCGGATCGGCGCGTCATGCGCCTTTTCGGGGGCGCCGAGCGGCGGCGGGGCGCGCCCGGCCGCCAGGATCAGCGCACCGAGCGCCAGATTGGCGGGAAACTGCGCCTCGATGCCATGGCCGAGGACCGATCCGGTGGCTCGCAGCGCCGCGCGGGGCACGAGCCTTGCGAGCACTTGCGCCTCCTCGGCGGTGGCCGCTTCCAGGCCAGTCGCGCCCGAGACGACGGCGAGATCCGCGCCGTCCGCGATCCCAACCTTGGACCACAGGGCTTCGAGCGCCGTGGCGGTTGCGCCGGGCGCGCGCGGCCCAAGCATCGACGCGATGCCGGCGAGCCGCGCCACGGGCGTGGCGCCGCGCGCCTCGGCATGGCGGCGCGCCTCCAGCACCAGGAAGGCGCCGATCGAGCCGAGCACCATGCCGCGCCCATCCCAGACGGGACCGAAGGGCGCGCGCCTCAGACCGTGGTCGAAGGCATGCAGGAGCATCAGGTCGGGCCGCTCGGCGTTGAAGGAGCCGCCGACCAGCGCGATCTCGCTCTGCCCCGCCGCGATCCGCGCCGCCGTCACGCGCACCGCGTCGACCCCGGCGCTCTCCTCGCCCATGAAGCTGCGGGAGGAGCCGGTGACGCCATGCACGATCGAGATGTTCCCGGCCAGGAGATTGGGCAGTTGCGCCAGGAACAAGGTGGGACGCAGGTCGTTGGTGAGCCGCTGGTTGAGCTTGGCGCCGCGCTCCGCCGGTGCGCTGGCCGCGAGATCGCCGAGCGCCGCGGCGTCGACCTCCGCGTCGCGCTCGCCGCCGCCCGCCGCGACGATCATGTCGGTGCGGGAGAGGAGGTCCTTATCGCCTGCGATGCCGGCATCGGCCAGCGCCAGCCCGGCCGCATAGGTGCCGATTCGCTGCCAGGCCTCCATCTGCCGCTGGTCGGCCTTCTTGGGGATCTGCCGGTCGAGCTCGATCGGCGCCAGCGGGAAGACGCCGTAGGGGGAAAAGCGCGCCGTATCGAGCCGGTCCGGCAGCGGCGCGCCGCCGGCGAGCAGGTCGAGATGGCCGGTCCGGTCGGCCGCCAGCGCCGTGACGAGCCCGATGCCGCTGATCAGGACGTCGCGCGCCCCGCTCATGCGGGCGCCGCCGCGAGGCCGATCCGCTCGGCGCGTTCGCGGACCGCGGCGGCGAGCGCCGGCTCGGGAAAGGCGGTGAGCGCGAAGCGCAGCTCGGCGGAAGCGACGCGCTCGCCCTCCACCAGGATCTCGGCCTTGGTCACGGCGTAGCCGGAGCCGGTCTGCACCAGCCGCGCCTCGATCGCGAGCGCCGCCTCGGGCGCCACGAAACGGCGGAAGCGGGCCTTCTCGACGCCGCTCAGGAACGGCATCTGCGCGAAACCGTTCGTCGCCAGAATGAGATAGCCGGACGCCTGCGCCATCGTCTCGGTCAGGAGGACGCCGGGGACCAGCGGATAGCCGGGGAAATGCCCCTCGAAGATGGGGCTGCGGCGCGGCACCGTGCTGATCGCGGAAATCCGCCCCTCCGCCAGGGAGAGCGCCGCGACCCGGTCGATCATCTCGAAATATTCGAGCCGCATGCCCTCGATCGCTTGGTCGGGATCGTCAGGCCGCCTTGGCGGCCACAAGCTCGTCGATGCGCGCGCAGAGATTCTTCATGACGAAATACTGCGCGGCCGGCGCCTTGCCGGCATTGACCTCGTTCGTCCACTGCTCGAGCGGCAGCTTGATCCCGAAGGACTTGTCGACCGCGAAGGCGATGTCGAGGAAATCCAGCGAATCGATGCCGAGATCGTTGATCGCGTGACTCTCCGGCGTGATCTTCTCGCGCGGGATGTCGCAGGTCTCGGCGATAATGTCCGCAACGACGTCGAACGTTGAAGGCATGCAATACTCCGCTCGGTCCCGGCGGGCGCCTGCATCGCGGAAATCCTCTCGGGCTGCCCGAGACGATGCCGACGACGGCCTCCGGAAGCGCCCGCGAAGCCGAGGCTCCTATATCGGACCCGCCCCTTCAGGGCAAGAAAGCGTTGTGCACAGCAGCAAAGCGGCGGCTCCGGCGCGTCGCCGCCCCGGAGCCCTCTTGAAGCGGAGGCGACGCTCAGAAGCGGTAGTTCAGGCCCGCCTTGATGACATGCGCCTTGAAGTCGATGTTATGGGTCTGGCCGGCGAGCTGGTAGAAGTCCTTGTCGCCGAGATCGACGTAGAGATACTCGACCTTGGCGGTCCAGTTGTTCCACAGCGCCGCCTCGACGCCGCCGCCGACCGTCCAGCCGGTCATCGTCTTGCTGGCGGCCGGGAAGCCGATCTCCTGGGCGCGGATGTTGCCGAACGCGAAGCCGCCGGTCATGTACGGCATGATCGTGTCGAACGCGACGCCGACGCGGGCCCGCGCCGTGCCGAGCCAGCGCGCCTTGGTCTCCGTGATGGCGTTGTTGTCCTTGGCATTGGTCCAGCCGAGATCGCCTTCCACGCCGAGCACGAACTGGTTGATCTGGTAGTTGTAGCCGATCTGGCCGCCGAGCAGCACGCCGTTCGGGTCGAGCTGGCCGTGGCCGAGCGCCAGCGGCACGTTCACATGCTCGGAATTGCCGAACACGCCGCCGACATTCAGGCCGGCATAGAAGCCGGTCCAGTTGTAGGCGACCGGCGCCGGCACCGAAACGACCGGCGGCGTGTCGATCGGGCGGCGTCCGATCGGATCGGCCGCCGAGGCGATATGGGTGGCGGCGAGAAGGGTCGCGGCTGCCGCCGCGGCGGTGACGATGATACGCATTTCTATCTCTCCCACGGGTCTTTGCCCGCGCTAAGGAGCGCGCCGGATCGGGGCCGATCGGTGGCGGAGTCTTGGCGCGTCGCCATAATCAGAACATCGGCTCCGCGTGTTGCGCATTTGTCACGAAATGCGGCTCTAAGTCATTGAAACATGGCAGAATTTTATTGAGACTCGGATTGCTCGATGGCGCCCGTGAGGCAAACAAAAACCCCGGCGCCGCAAGCGCCGGGGTTTCGAAGGTCGATCCGGGAACGGGGATCAGAAGCGGTAGTTGAGGCCGAGGCGCACGACATGCGCGTTGAAGTCCGCGTTGCGCGTCACGCCGGCCGCGAAGTTCACGTCCTTGTCGCCGAGATCGACGTAGAGATACTCGGCCTTGGCGGTCCAGTTGTTCCACAGCGCCGCCTCGAGGCCGCCGCCGACCGTCCAGCCGGTCATCGTCTTGCTGGTCGAGAAGGTGACGTTGTCGCTCGTGCGGATGTTGCCGAACGCGAAGCCGCCGGTCAGGTACGGCATCACGGTATCGAACGCGAAGCCGACGCGAGCGCGGGCGGTGCCGAGCCAGCGGGCGCGCGTCTCGGCGATCGGGCTGCTGTCCTTGGCGTTAGTCCAGCCGAGATCGCCTTCGACGCCGACAACGAACTG
>JBDHTH010000391.1:0-3816 GCA_039808545.1 Phreatobacteraceae bacterium
AACCGCCAATGGCCGGCTCGTCTTCATGTTCGGCGGCAACGACGCCAAGAAGGAAATTGGCCGCGGCATCGAGGTCCCGCTGGAGGAATCGGCTGCGAATGCGCGCGAGATCCTCTCCGAAGCGGCCGCCTGGCTCCCGACACTGTGGATCGGCCTGCTGCCGATGAACGACGCCCTGCCCTATCCGCAGCTATTGGCCGGTCCGCAATATCGATTCTCAAACGAGCAGCAGGCTGCCTACAATGCCCGCTACGCCGAGGTCGCTCGCGAAATCGGCGTGCCGCTTCTCGATCTTCATGCGTCGTTTCTCGCCGATCCGCGATGGATGTCGCTGACTCAGATGGGCGACGGTAGCAACCCGCCGGGCGAAGGCATTGCGTTCATTAATATCTTCACGATGACGGAGGCTGAAAAAGAGCGGTCCGATGGATGAGCCAACGCTGATAGGTCGCGACCGCTCCGGCCCGCCGCCATGGGCGATCGTCACGATGGTGATCATCATTGGGTTTGTCGTGATGATGTTCTCCTGGCCCGACATTGCCTATGCGTTGTTTCCATTCGCGCATTCGAACTGGTTCTGGCCTGGCCTGATCTTTCTGCCGATGGTCGCCCTTGTTCTGCTCGCGATGGTCAGCAAGGGGCTGGAATTTTCCCGCGCGGCGTCGTGGGAAACGACCACCGGTCGCGTCGTCGGCTCGAAAATCGCGCAGCGGAGCATCAAGTTTCGGGGCGAAGCGGAGCGGATCGAAAACTACGCCGCAGTGACGTATGAGTTCAGAGCCCGCAACGGCCAGAAGGTGCGAGGCAGCCGCATCGGTATCGGCGATGACAATCGGGGCGCCGATGCCGCACCGGCCGTGAAGCGCTATCCGGTCGGTGCAAACGTCACGGTCCATTATGACCCAAGCGATCCGAGCAACTGCGTGCTCGAGCGTAGCGGCCCGAAGGGCATGGAGCCCATGGGCTGCGCGCGGGCCCTGATCGGGCTGGCCGTCGCCGGCGGCATCGCATGGGCCTGGTTCGGGCACGGCCCCGGCGTCGTGAAGGCGCTGTTTCCGAATGCCTACGAGACTGCGGTGGTGCCGGCCTTCGGCCTCGGCGTGTTTCTATGCATGATGGCCTATGCGCAATGGCGCATGTCCAGGACGGCAAGGCGTTGGCCCTCCGCAGCCGGCCTGGTCGTACGCAGCGACGTCCACGGAGAGCCGGAAAGCATAGCCGATGCTCGCACGATCTTTTATCGGCCGCTGATCGAATATGCCTACACGGTTGGAGGGCATGAATATCGCTGCACCCAGATCAGGCTCAATATTGAAAGGTCCGGCATGAAGGCTTGGGCCGAGAGCGTGGCGCGGAAATCCCCGCAAGGCCGCGCCGTCGTGGTGCTCTATGATCCTGACAATCCTTCGAACGCGGTGCTGGAAAATCCCGGTACCATTCCCTGGTATCCGCTGGCCCTCGCCGCCGCAGCCTTGGCCTTCGCGGCGTGGCAGACCCATCCGCTCGGCTAGGAATGAGGCAGTACGCGACGTAAAGAAACGCGCGTCCAGCAGCCTGGCGGTTGCAGGTCAGCGCTTCAGGGCCTTCCGGCCGGGCCTATTGCGCGTCCGCGAACTTTTTCTCCGCCTCCTGCAGCGCCGCCTTGGGGTCGACCTTCTCGAGGACCACGCGCGCGACGGCCTCGTTGAGCGCGCTCTGCATGGTCCGCGTGTTGCATTCGGTCGGCTCGAGCCAGCTCGACGTGCTCCAGGCCTCGACCATGGTCTTCATCCAGGCGTTCTCGGGCTTCTGCACGAAGGGATCGGAGACGAGCGAGCGGCGGATCGGGACCTGGCCGCCGACCGTCATCCATTTGGCCGACGAGGTCTTGCTGGTCAGGTATTCGACGAGCTTGCCGGCCTCCGTGAGGCGGGGCGACTTCGACCAGGCGGCGATCCACCAGCCCGACACGGGCATCGGCGAGGGCTTCGCGCCGGTCCAGGACGGCCAGGCCATGATGCCGATGTTCTCGGCTCCGAACTTCGCCGCCTTGGCGATCACGCTGTAGCGCAGGTTCGAGGTGATCGCGATGGCGTAGCGGCCGGCGATGAACTGCTCCGTGACGTCATCGACATTGAGGACCAGCGCCTCCTGCGGCGTAACCTTCTCCTTCGTGATGAGATCCGCCGTGTAGGTGAGCGCCTTGATCCCGTCGGGCGTCGCGTAGTTCGCCTTGCAGTCCTTGAACACGCCGCCCGGCTGATCGAGCATGCCGATCAGCACCGGCGTGCTCTCGGTCTTGATCGGGGCGAGCGGCATGCCGAAGCCCCAGACGTCGACGCGCCCGTCGCCGTCCTTGTCGACCGTCAGCTTCTTCGCCGCCGCGAGCACCGCGTCCCAGCTCGTCAGGCTCGCCGGATCGATGCCGGCCGCCTTCAGGAGATCCTTGCGGTAATAGACGACGCTCGCGCCGTGGATGATCGGCATGGCAAGGAGCTTGCCGTCCTTCTCGGCCGCCTGCCAGGCCGCCCTGACGTAGAAATCCTCGCTTTCGCCCGCCGGCCATCGCTTCACGATGAGCGCGTTGAGATCGGCCCCGGCGCCCGAAGGCAGAAGGCCGCCGAGATTCTTCGCATCGATCCAGACCACGTCCGGATTGCCGCCGCTGCGGTGGCCGAGGAAGAACTTCGGCGGCATCTGCGCGAAATCCTGCGGCTCGACCTTGACCTTGATGCCGGGGTTCTCGGCCTCGAAGCCGGCGATGATCTCCTTGAGCGCCACCTCGCGCGGCGAGGTCTTGTTGGGGTCGAGGAAGGTCCACATCGTGACCGTCGTCTGGGCTGCCGCCGGCGCTGCCATGAGCAGGGCGGCGAGGCCGCCGAGGATCAGGCTCTTCAATCGCAATCCAGTTGCCATGTCGTCCTCCCTGGACGGGCGTTCGCGACGCCCTTTTCGTTCAATTCCCCACTGGCGTTATCGCGACGCCGTTCACCGGGTCGAAGGCGTGCAGCCGCTCCGGCACCAGCGCCACGTGGATCCGGTCGCCCGGCGTCACGGCGAGGCCGGACGGTGCGCGGCAGCACAGCTCCTGCCCGCGCCCGGTCCGGGCGTAGACGATGAGGTCGGGCCCCGAGAGTTCAGTCTGGGTGACCGATACCTCGATCGCATGAGGATCGCCGGAATCCGCGATCCGCAGCGCCTCGGCACGGATGCCGAGCCGGGCGGGCCGGCCGGCGATGCGCGCGAAAGGGACGCCGGGCGGCAGCGAAATGCGCATGCCGTCCGTGACGAAGCCGTCTTCGTCGAAGGTGCCGTCGAGAAAGAGGATCTCGCGCTCTCCGACGAAGTTCGCCACGAAGGCGTTGGCGGGCCGATCGTATATCTCGCGCGGGCTCGCATATTGCTGCAGCCGGCCCTTGTCGAAGACGGCGATGCGCGAGGACATGGACAACGCCTCGGCCTGGTCGTGGGTCACGTAGACGATGGTCGAGCCGATCGCCGCATGCAGCGCCTTGATGTCGTGCCGCATGCGGATGCGCAGGCGCGCGTCGAGATTGGAGAGCGGCTCGTCGAGCAGGAAGACCTTCGGGTCGCGGATCATCGCGCGGCCAAGGGCGACGCGCTGCTGCTGCCCGCCCGAGAGCTCGCGCGGATAGCGGTGCAGCAGCTCCGCGAGGCCGGCCGCGGCCGCGACCTCGCCGATGCGGCGCTCGATCTCGGCTTCCGGACGGCGCCGCCCGCGGGCGCGCAGCGGAAAGGCGAGGTTCTCGAACACCGTCATATGCGGATAGAGCGCGTAGTTCTGGAAGACCATCGCGATATCCCGGTTCTCCGGGC
>JBDHTH010000392.1:0-3795 GCA_039808545.1 Phreatobacteraceae bacterium
CGGATCTGCTCGGCCGTGAGGTCGCAATAGCCCGCGAAGGTATGGGCCACGACCTCGGGCTGCTCGTAGATCTCCTTGACCATGAAGTGGCGATGGTTGCCCTTGTCGACCAGCATGGCGCTGGCCGTGGAGCGCTGCACCTTGCGCCGCACCGGCTTGTCGTTCGCGTCGAAGACCTCGGCGCCGTCGCGCTTGACGACCACCCAGTCGCCCTCTTCGAGATAGGTGATCGTGTCGGTGAACGGGCTGAGCGCCAGGGCGTCCGAGCCGAGGAACATCTCGTTCTTGCCCCAGCCGACCGCCAGCGGCGAGCCGCGGCGCGCGCCGATCAGCATGTCGGGGTACTTCTCGAACAGGAACGCCAGCGCGAAGGCGCCCTTCAGCCGCTTCAGCGTCGCCGCCACGGCCTCGACCGCGCCCTTGCCGCCCTTCATGCCCTGCGCGACGAGATGGGCCACGACCTCCGTGTCGGTCTCGGTCTCGAAGACATGGCCGGCCGCCTCGAGCTCGGCCCTGAGCTCCCGGAAATTCTCAATGATGCCGTTATGGACGACCGCGACACCACCGGAGGCATGCGGATGCGCGTTCACCTCGGTCGGCTTGCCATGCGTCGCCCAGCGGGTGTGGCCGATGCCGATGACGCCGTCGAGCGGCTGGGCGTCGAGCTTGGCTTCGAGGTTCTTCAACTTGCCCTCGGCGCGGCGCTGATCGAGGCGGCCGCCGGTCAGCGTCGCGACGCCGGCCGAATCGTAGCCGCGATATTCGAGGCGCTTCAGCGCATCGACGATGCTGCCCGCGACCGGCGCATTGCCGATGATTCCGACGATTCCGCACATGCAGCGGTCCCTCTCTCGATCCTGAAAGTCCGCGACGTTTAGAACCCGGCGGCCGCCCCAGGGAAAATCAAAAAAGCTTTCGCTCGGTTACGTCGGCGCGTGGCCAAGCGGCAGCCCTTGCGAAAGACGCTATCGCCGAAGGGTTAAGGCACGGCTATTCACGATATCGCGCGATGAAGGCGGATCTAACCTTTGGTCTTTCCCTTCTGCGCTTCCTTGATGGCCGCGAGATGGGTCCGCAGCTTGGCGCCGCCATTCTCCTTGTTGGTCTGGCGGCTGCGGCCGATCGCCAGCGCATCCTCCGCCACGTCGCGGGTGACGACCGAGCCGGCCGCAACATAGGCGCCGTTAGCGATCCTGAGCGGCGCGACCAGCGTCGAATTCGAGCCGACGAAGACCCCGGCGCCGAGCTCAGTCCTGTGCTTGGCGAAGCCGTCATAGTTGCAGGTAATGGTGCCGGCGCCGATATTGCTGCGCGCGCCCACCACGGCGTCGCCGAGATAGGCGAAATGGTTGGCCTTCGCGCCCTCGCCGACCGTCGCTTCCTTCACCTCGACGAAATTGCCGATATGGGCGTCGCGGCCGATCTTCGCGCCGGGCCGCAGCCGCGCATAGGGGCCGATGCGCGCATCGGCCTCGATCACCGCGCCTTCCAGATGCGAAAAGCTGCGAATGGTGACATTGTCGCCGACCGCCACTTTCTCGCCGAACACGACATGCGGCTCGATGACGACGTCGCGTCCGAACCGCGTGTCGGCCGCGAGAAACACCGTCTCGGGCGCCGTCATCGTCACGCCAGCGGCAAGCGCCTCGGCGCGCAGCCGCTCCTGGAGGAGCCGCTCGGCGGCGGCGAGCTGCGCGCGGTCGTTGATGCCCATCACCTCCTCGGCGCTGGCCTCCAGCCAGGTCGTCTTGAGGTTACGGGCGACCGCCTGCGCGACCGCATCCGGCAGGTAGTATTCGCGCTGCGCGTTGTCGTTGCCGATCGCCTCCAGGATCGGCAGCGCCTCGGCGCCCGAGAGCGCCATCAGCCCGGCATTGCAGAGAGCGATCGCGCGCTCGGCCTCGCTCGCGTCCTTTTCCTCGCGGATCGCGATCAGCCGGTCGCCCTCGGTGATCAGCCGGCCGTAGCCCTTCGGATCGGCCGGCCGGAACGCCAGCGCCGCCACGGCGGCACCGCCATCGATCACGGCATCGGCCAGCCGCCGGATCGTTTGGGGACGTACCAGCGGCGTATCCGCGAAGGCGATGACGACCGCCGCGGCCCGCCGCTCCAGCGCCCGCCGCGCCGCCAGCACCGCATGCGCCGTGCCGAGCCGCTCGGCCTGCACGAAGGCCTCGGCATTGGGCACGTGCTGCGCCGCTTCCTTCGCGACGTCGTCGCGTCCGGGGCCGATCACGACCGCCACATGGCTGGCGCCGGCTCCGGCGACCGCGCCCATGACATGGCCGAGCAGGCTGCGGCCGGCGACCTTGTGGAGCACCTTCGGCAGCGCCGATTTCATGCGCGTGCCTTCGCCGGCGGCGAGGACGACGATCTGGATGTCGGCTGCGGTCATCGGGTTCTCCTGGTCGGGCCTCCTCGACGCCGGCGCGGCGGAAACCCGCGCGGGCCTGCATCGGAAGGCGGCCATCTGCTACTTTCAGGTGACGCGATTCGCACGCTTCCGGGCCATCCGGCAAGGGAGCGGCCGCGAAACGCGAAACCGACGCTCCACACGACCATCGCGACAGGACGCACGAACGGGTGGCAGGCAAGACGAAAAAGGTGATTTCGCCGGCCCGGCGCGACGGCTGGACGCTAGCCGCATGGGCGAGCGTGACGCTGGCGGTGGTCGGCGGCGCGGTCTTCGCCATCCGCAACGCCACGGATACACCGCGGCTCGCCATCGAAACCGTTCGCACCGTGCCCGATCCGGCCCAGGGGCTTGAGCAGAAACGCCTCGCCGAAACCGTCCGGTCGCTGAGCGCCGAGCGCGAGCGGCTTGCCCAGCGCGTCGCCGCGCTCGAGGAATCGCTGCGCGACGTCACGGCCTCGATCCCACGCCCTACTGATCGGCCCGCCGGCCCGCGCAATGCTCCGCCGCCCGCTGCGCCGGTGCCGGACGTCCTACCACCGAGCCCCGACAGCCAGCTCATCCGCTCCGAATTCGCGATCGAGGTCGGCAGCGCGACCGATCTCGATTCGATCCGCAGCCTATGGGCCAATCTGAAGGGCAATCACGGCAAGCTGCTGGAGGGGATGCGCGCCGTCGTCGGCGTCCGCGACGGCAAGCCGGGCGCGCCGCCCGATCTCGTGCTGCGCGTCGGCCCGATGGCCAATCTCGCGAGCGCCGCCCAGCTCTGCGCGCGGCTCGGCGCGGCGAGCCCCGCTTGCCGCCCGACCATCTTCGATGGACAGCAGCTCGCCCTGCGCTAGAAGCGCAGCAATCGCACTGAGTTGAGACCAGGGCGCGACGATGCCCGCAATAGTCGATTGCGCGCCTTCCGCGCTCACGCGGACGTGAAAAGTGGTTTCCCCTTTTGGCGCGGATGCTCTAATGTCTGCTCCCGCGTGCGGCTTCGCCGCGGAAGACGCGCGCCCGCCCGGATCTGAATCTCTTTGAAGGCGTTACCTGCGTATGGATCGGCGCGACCTGCTTCTAGGCCTCCTGTCTTCGCCCGTCGCGGCCTCCGCGCTCGCTCGTCCCGCTCAAGCGCAGACGACCACACCCGCCAGCCCGGCCTCGATTCTCGCCGACGGCGCGGCCTTCTCGCGGCAGGCGCTGCTCGATGCGGCGCGCGCACTCGCCAAGCAGCCCTACAAGGCACCGGCCGCCGCCAACCTGCCGCGCCAGCTCCAACAGCTCACACGCGACACCTACCGCCAGATCCGCTTTCGCCGCGATCGCGGCATGTGGATCGGCGAGGGGCGCGGCGTAACCCTCGATTTCCAGCATCCGGGCTATATTTTCAGCAC
>JBDHTH010000393.1:0-3791 GCA_039808545.1 Phreatobacteraceae bacterium
TTGATCGAGATGCCCGGCCCCTCATAGATGCCGCGCCCGCGCGAGGCCTTGCCGATCGCGTGGATGGCGTTCTCGTAATCCTTGAAATAGCGCTCCGCGTCCTCCGCCGTCGTCGCGGCCTCGCCGAGCATGTCGTAAGAGTAGCGGAAGCCCTTGGCCTCCATCTTGCGGCTGGTGTCGAGCGCCTCGGCGATCGTCTGGCCGGTGACGAACTGCTCGCCCATCATCCGCATCGCGAGGTCGGTGCCGCGCCGGATCAGCGGCTCGCCGCCGCGCCCGATCAGGCGCGTGAGGGCGGCGCCGAGGCTCTGCTCGCTGGAGGTGGCGGTGAGCCGCCCCGTGACGACGAGCCCCCAGGTCGCGGCGTTGACGAACAGCGACGGGCTCTGTCCGACATGGGCGCGCCAGTCGCCATGCGAGATCTTGTCGCGGATCAGCGCGTCGCGCGTCTCGGTGTCGGGAATGCGCAGCAGCGCCTCGGCGAGGCACATCAGCGCCACGCCCTCCTGGCTCGACAGCGAATATTCGTGGATCAGCCCCTCGACGCCGCCGCGCCCGGCCTTGGCGCGCAGCGCCTCGACGAGGCCGAGCGCGAGGGCGCGGACCTTCTCGGCCTTCTCGGGCGGAAAGCTCGCGCCCTCCAGCAGCGCCGCAACGCAGTCCGGCTCGGGGCGCCGGTAGGCGGCCGTGATCGCGGCCCGCAGCGGCGTCTGTGGCTTCAGGGCGCCGATGAAGGCTTGGAAAGGGCGGGTCGGCTCGGTGTTTTTTGGCGCGGTGGCTGTCATTGGAAGGACCCATGGTGGTGCGCGGCGATCATGGACCGTCCTTTAACGCTTCGCCAATCCCAGGCAAGCCACAGCCGCCGGAATGATGGTCGGCGGACGGGCACGCGGTGCGGCGACGAGTTTCGCTGCCAAGACACGCACGACGATCCGTGCACGGCCGCGTGCGGCAGACGCGGCGGCGCCCCTTCCCGGCGGCGGGGAGCGGGATGCTCGGCCTTCGCCCCGTGCTGGCCTGCCGCCCTTCGCGCCGTGAGAGCAGGGGCGGCGGCTTGGCCCGATTGTTCGATGCTCCGCCCGGCCGTCGATCATATGAACGCCGTTCAAAAATCTCTTGAACGATGTTCAGGCTTGTGCTACTAACTCGACATGAACGTTGTTCACATCAAGAGTCGCACCGATGATCGAGACCGTTGCCTGCCGCTTTCGCCTTTGCCCGGCCGCCCGTGTTCGAAGCGCCAATCGGCCCGGGAGGCGGTCATGACCGACAGCGTCGGTTGAGCCTGCGGCGCCGAGGGGCGCCGAAACCAACGCGCATCGCGCATCCCGAAAGGAAATCTTCGGGCCGCGATGCTAGCTTCCGCGCAATCAAGCTATCGGGACCTCACCCATGCTTCTGCTGAAACGCCGCTTCGCGCCGCTGTTCTGGGCGCAGTTCTTCTCCGCCTTCAACGACAATTTCCTGAAGAACGCCCTCGTCTTCCTGATCCTCTACAAGCTGGTCGGCAGCCATGGCGAGGTGCTGGTGACGCTGGCGGGCGGTGTCTTCATCCTGCCCTTCTTCCTCCTGTCGGGGCTCGGCGGCCAGCTCGCCGACCGTTACGACAAGGCCGTGATGGCGCAGCGCCTGAAGCTGACGGAGATCGGCGCCTCGGGCGTCGCGGTGCTCGGCTTCGTGCTGCAATCGGTGCCTATTCTGTTCGTTGCGCTGGCCCTTTTCGGGACCATTTCGGCGCTGTTCGGGCCGATCAAATACGGCATCCTTCCGGACCATCTGAAGACCGAGGAATTGCCGGCCGGCAACGCCTTGATCGAGGGCGCGACCTTCATCGCGATCCTGCTCGGCACCATCGCGGGGGGCGTGGCGGCCGAGGGCGGCGGCAATACCGGGCTGCTCGCGGCGCTGATCATGGGCTTTGCGCTGCTCTGCTGGCTCGCGACGCAGTTCATCCCGAGGACCGGCGCGGCGGCGCCCGACCTTATCGTCGACAAGAACATCTTCCGCTCCACCCGCGACCTCCTCGCGGACCTCTGGGCCGACACCCGCCTTTGGCGCACCGGCGTCATGGTCTCGATCTTCTGGCTGATCGGCGCGGTCGTGATGGGCCTCCTGCCCACGCTGGTGAAGAACGGCATGGGCGGCACCGAGCTCGTCGTCTCGGCCTATCTCGCGGTCTTCGCGATCGCCATCGCGGTCGGCTCCGGCATCGGCTCCTTCCTGTCGTCGGGCCGCATCGTGCTGCTGCCGGTGCCGGTCGCGGCGATCGTCATGGGCGTCTTCGCGCTCGACCTCGCCTGGGCCGTGTGGGGCATCGTGCCGCATATTCCGGCCCAGGACGTGGCGGAGTTCTTCCGCTCGAGCAGCGCCTGGCGCGTCGGCATCGACCTCGCGGGTCTTGCGGTGGCGGGCGGCGTCTTCATCGTGCCCTCCTTCGCGGCCGCCCAGCATTGGGCCCCGGCCGATAAGCGCGCCCGCGTCGTCGCGGCCATCAACGTGCTGAACGCCGCCTTCATGGTGGCGGGCGCCGTGGCGGTCGGCGCGCTGCAGGCCGCCAGCCTCGGCCTCGCGCCGCTCTTCGCCCTGGTCGGCCTCGGCGCGCTCCTCTCGGCCATCTGGATCTTCAAGGTGCTGCCGACCAATCCCCTGCGCGACGCCATCTCGATCCTGCTGCGCGCCTTCTACCGCCTGGAGGTGACCGGCAAGGAGAACATCGCCAAGGCCGGGCCGAACGCGATCATCGCGCTCAACCATGTCAGCTTCCTCGACGCGGCCGTCGCCCTGTCGATCCTCGACAAGGACCCGGTCTTCGCGATCGACCACGCCATCGCGCAGCGCTGGTGGGTGAAGCCCTTCCTGAAGCTGACCCGCGCCATGCCGCTCGACCCGACCAAGCCGCTCGCCACCCGCACGCTGATCAAGGCCGTGCAGGGCGGGGACTCGCTGATCATCTTCCCGGAGGGGCGCCTCACCGTCACGGGCAGCCTGATGAAGGTCTATGACGGCGCAGGCCTGATCGCCGACAAGTCGGGCGCCAAGGTCGTGCCGGTCCGCATCGAGGGGCTGGAGGCCACCATGTTCTCGCGCCTCACCCGCGAGCAGGTGCGCCGCCGCTGGTTCCCGAAGGTCAAGGTGACGATCCTCGACCCCGTGAGCCTGGAGGTCCCGGCCGAGCTGAAGGGCAAGGCGCGCCGCCAGGCGGCGGGCGCGGCGCTCTATCAGGTGATGTCGGACCTGATCTTCCGCACCACCGACATCAACCGCACGGTGTTCGACGCGGTCGTGGAGGCGGCGCGCATCCATGGCACGGGCCGCGTCGCGGTCGAGGACCCGATCGCCGGCGCGCTCTCCTACAGGAAGATGCTGACCGGCGCCCGCGTTCTCGGCGCCAAGCTGATGCCGCTCGCGGCCGAAGGCCAGGCGGTCGGCCTGCTGCTGCCGAACGCCAACGGCGCCGCCGTGACGCTGCTCGGCCTGATGTCGGCGAACCGCGTGCCCGCCATGATCAACTTCACGGCCGGCGCCACCAACATCCTCGCGGCCTGCAAGGCGGCCGAGGTGACCAATATCGTGACCTCGCGCGCCTTCATCGAGAAGGGCCGCCTCGATGCGCTGATCGACGCGCTGAAGGGCACGATCGCCATCACCTATCTGGAGGATGTGCGCGAGACCGTCACGACGCTCGACAAGCTGAAGGGGCTCTTCGCCTGCGATAAGCCGCTCGCCAAGGCGGACCCGGCGGGCCGGGCCGCGATCCTCTTCACCTCGGGCTCGGAGGGCACGCCCAAGGG
>JBDHTH010000394.1:0-3788 GCA_039808545.1 Phreatobacteraceae bacterium
GCTCTGGGTCGGCGCGAGCGAGGTGCTGCACGGCGGCCTCAGCGCCGGCTCGCTCGGCCAGTTCGTGCTCTACGCCGTGCTCGCCGCGAGCGCCCTCGGGGAGCTCAGCCAGGTCTGGGGCGAGATCGCTCAGGCGGCCGGCAGCGCCGAGCGCATCGGCGAGCTCCTCGCCACCCGCTCCGCCATCGCGGTGCCGGCGGCGCCGAAGCCACTCCCCGTCCCGGCGCGCGCCGAGCTGGCCTTCGAGGCGGTCGAGTTCGCCTATCCGGCGCGGCCCGACCTGAAAATCCTCAAGGGGCTCGATTTCGCGGTGCGGCCCGGCGAGCGCGTCGCGCTGGTCGGCCCCTCGGGCGCCGGCAAGAGCACCGTCTTCGCGCTGATCCTGCGCGCCTACGATCCGACCGCCGGGCGGGTCCGCCTCGACGGCGAGGACCTGACGGCGGTCGACCCCGCCGCTGCCCGCGCCCGCATCGCCATTGTGCCGCAGGATCCGACCATCCTGTCGGGCACGATCGCCGACAATATCCGCCTCGGCCGCCCCGACGCCGACGACGCGGCCGTCGCCGAGGCGGCGCGCCTCGCCCATGTCGACGAGTTCGTGGCGCGCCTGCCCGACGGTTACGCGACGCTGGTCGGCGAGCGCGGCATCACCCTCTCGGGCGGCCAGCGCCAGCGCGTCGCGATCGCCCGCGCCATCCTGAAGAACGCGCCGATCCTGCTGCTCGACGAGGCGACCTCGGCGCTCGACGCCGAGAGCGAGGCGCTGGTCGCCGAAGGCCTCGCCGGGCTGATGGCGGGGCGCACCACGCTGGTCATCGCCCATCGCCTCGCAACCGTGCTCTCGGCCGACCGCATCCTGGTGCTGGACGAGGGGCGCATCGTCGAGCAGGGCACGCATCGCCAGCTCATCGCCGAGGACGGGCTCTATGCCCGCCTGGCGCGCCTGCAATTCACCACCGGCACCGAGGAAGCGCTCGCCGCCGAATAGAGCCCGCTCCCTCCACATGGAATCATGTGGAGGGTCAAAGCGGCCTCTTTCCCTCCTCAGCAGCCGGGCTCCCAGCGCATCGCATAGATCGGCTTGCCCGAGAGCGGATTGGCGGTCTCGGCCGTGACGACGAAGCCCTGGCGGCGATAGAAGCCGATCGCCCGCGCATTGTCGCGGTTCACATGCAGCTCGATTCCGGCCGGCGACAGTTTCCGCGCGGCGCCGAGCAAAGCCTCGGCCACGCCCTGCCCCCAGAAATCGGTTCCGACCACGATCTGGTCGAGATAGCGGCTTGCCGGATCGATCGTCACGAAGCCGGCGAGCTTCCCCTCGATCTCGGCGACGACGATCCGCGCCTTGCCGACCAGCTCGTCACGCCAGCGCGCCGTCCACCAGGCGAGGCGCGCATCCCAGTCGATCTCCGGAAACGTGGCGCGCCAGCTCTCGTGCCAGAGCGCGATCGTCCCGGCCTCGTCGGCCGGCGCGTAGGGGCGTAAGGCGACGATGCTCACCGCTCGGTCAGCTTCAGCTCGATGCGGCGGTTGCGGCGGCGCGCATCGTCGGTATCGCCGGTTTCGAGCGGCTGGAACTCGCCGAAGCCGGCCGCCACCAGATGGCGCGGCTGGATGCCCTTGCTCATCAGGAACTGCACCACCGAGATGGCGCGCGCCGAGGACAGCTCCCAGTTGGAGGGAAACTGCGCGGTGGCGATCGGCCGGTTGTCGGTATGGCCGTCGACGCGGATCACCCAGGCGATATCGGGCGGGATCTGCTTCTCGAGCTCGGCGAGCGCGGTCGCGAGCTTGTCGAGCTCCTCCCGGCCCTCCGGCTTCAGCGCCGCCTGGCCCGGATCGAAGAACAGCTCCGACTGAAACACGAAGCGGTCGCCGACGACCCGGATATCGGGCCGGTTGCCGAGGATCTCGCGCAGGCGGCCGAAGAAATCGGAACGGTAGCGCGAGAGCTCCTGCACCTTCTGGGCGAGCGCCACGTTGAGCCGCCGCCCGAGATCCGCGATCTTGGCCTGCGCCTCCTTGTCGCGCGTCTCCGAGGCGCCGAGCGCCGATTCGAGCGCCGCGAGCTGGCGGCGCAGCGCCGCGATCTGCTGGTTCAGCAGTTCCACCTGCGCGAGCGCGTCGCGCGACGTGCGCTTTTCGGCGTCGAGCACCTTCTCGACCTCGCCGAGCTTGGTGCCGGCGGTCTGCGCCGCGATGGTGGAGCCGTCGACGAGACCCTTCAGCCGGTCGCGCTCCTGCTCGGCCGCCGTCAGGCTGGCGGTCAGCGAGGC
This sequence comes from Phreatobacteraceae bacterium, assembly GCA_039808545.1. Taxonomy (GTDB): domain Bacteria; phylum Pseudomonadota; class Alphaproteobacteria; order Rhizobiales; family JBDHTH01; genus JBDHTH01. Next base: position 2,277 of record JBDHTH010000394.1, read on the forward strand.
GATCGTCTCGTTGAGGTTGCGCTTGTCGGCGCGCTCCAGCGCCAGCAGCTCGGTGAGCTGCGCGATCTGGCTGTTGAGGCGGTCGAGCACCGCATCCTTGCCGGTCACCTCGCGCGAGAGGAAATACTGCGCGAGCATGAAGATCGTCAGCAGGAAGATGATCGCCAGCAACAGCGTCGAGAGCGCGTCGACGAAGCCCGGCCAGTAGTCGATGACCCGCTCGTGGCGGCGGTTGCGGGCGAGCGCCATCAGCGCACCTCGAAATCCGGCGCACGGGCGGCCGGCATCCGCGGCGGCTGGGAGGCGAGCCGGTCGAGGACGATCTTCAATTCGTCCTGCTGGCGGGCCTGCGCCTCCACCCAGTCGCGGATGAGCTGCTGCTCGGTGCGCATATGCTGCACCAGCCCGTGGATGCCCTCGGCGAGCGTCGCGATCGCGGCGGTCGCCTCGCGGTTCGCCCCGCCCTCCGCCACGCTCTCGCGCAGCCGTTCCAGCGCCAGCTTGATGTCGACCGGCTGGCCGGCGTCGCGCAGCGTCTCGCCCGCCAGCGGGTCGAGCACGCTATGCGCCAGCCAGTCTTCCAGCTCCGTGTAGAAGCGGTTCTGCGCCTGCCCGGCCTGCAGGTCGAGGAAGCCGAGGATCAGCGAGCCCGCGAGGCCGAACAGCGAGGACGAGAACGAGATGCCCATGCCGGCGAGCGGCGCCGCCAGCCCGTCCTTCAGCGCGTCGAAGACGCCGCCCGTATCGGGGCCGACCTTCAGGTTCTGGATGACGCCGCCGACCGAGGTCACGGTCTCGATCAGGCCCCAGAAGGTGCCGAGCAGGCCGAGGAAGACGAGCAGGCCCGTCATGTAGCGCGTGATGTCGCGCGCCTCGTCGAGCCGGGTCGCGATCGAATCCATGATCGAGCGCATCGTCACGGTCGAGATGCCGACGCGCCCGCTCGTCTGACCCAGCATCGCGGCCATCGGCGCCAGCAGCACCGGCGGCGCCTTCACGGCGAGGCCCGGATCGGCGAGGCGGAAGGAATTGACCCAGTTCACCTCGGGGAAGAGCCGCGCCACCTGGCGGATCGCCAGCAGGATGCCGATCAGCAGCACGCCGAGGATCAGGGCGTTGAGCCCCGGATTGGCCATGAAGGCGACGAGGATCTGGCGATACAGCACCACCGCGATCAGCGCGGCCAGCACCAGGAACACGCTCATCCGGAACAGGAAGATCCGGGGCGAGGAAACTTTCAGCGGGTCGAGTTCACGGGCCATCGTCCGGCGTGCCAATCAGCCTTGAGGATCGGGATCGAGCGCATCGGGAGTATTGCACACCGCCGCGCAATGGAAGAACCCCGCGGGGCCGTGCCCCGTCCGGCACGGCTAGAGGCCGCGCAAAGCCATGCAAGCACTGGACCATGGCGGCGGCGTGACGGCGCCGGCGCGCACTCGCCTCAGATCGGCAGGGCGGTCGTGAACTTGATTCGCTCCATCGCGAAGCGCGACGAGACGTTCTTCAGCTTCA
>JBDHTH010000395.1:0-3772 GCA_039808545.1 Phreatobacteraceae bacterium
ATCGAAGCCTGCAAGCGATTGGTGTCTTGGTATTCGTCGACCAGAATGTGATCGAAGCGCGAGGCGAGACGCCCGGCGATCATAGGCTCGGCGCACATTTGCGACCACCAAAGGAGGAGGTCGTCGTAGTCGAGCACATTCTGGGCCTGCTTGGCGTCGACATAGGCCGCAAATAGCCGCTTCAGCTCGGCGGCCCAGCCGACGCACCATGGAAAGCTCTTCGCGAGCACCGGCTCCAGTTCGGCTTGCGCATTGACCGAGCGCGAATAGATCGCGAGGCAAGTGCCTTTCGCCGGAAAGCGGCTTTCGGTCTTTGACAGCCCGAGATCGTGCCGGACGAGATTCATCAGGTCGGCGGAATCTTCGCGATCGTGGATCGTGAACGCCGGGTCGAGGCCGATCTCGAGCGCGTTGTCGCGCAGCAGCCGCGCGCCGATCGCGTGAAACGTGCCGGCCCAGGTCAGGCCTTCGGTGAGCGTCGCGGCTTTTTCGCCCATCACGCGCGCCGCAATCCGCTCGACCCGGCTTCGCATTTCTGTCGCGGCTCGCCGCGAGAAGGTCATCAGCAGGATGCGCCGGGGATCGGCGCCGCGGACGATGAGATGCGCGACGCGATGAGCCAAGGTGTTGGTCTTGCCCGAGCCGGCGCCCGCGATCACGAGCAACGGGCCTGCAATCGTGCCTTCTCCGTGCTCCACGGCGGCACGCTGCTCGGCATTGAGCGAGGCGAGATAGTCGTCGGCAAGAGCAGCCGGCGTCGGCGAATCGCGGAGGGCCAAGGTCATGGTTCGAATGAACTCTGTTTGCGGTTCGTTCGCAACAGCACCATTCGTTTCCGCGAAGGGCGTTGCTTACGGACGGGGACTACAATCCTGGATTTTAAGATGCCGAACAGTTCAAGATCGCCCCTGCCATCCGAGCCCGCAGCCGGAAGCGAAGAAAGACCTATAGATCGCTGAGCGAGATCGGTGCCGAGACGTTGCCGCGTCGCGGCGACAATGCCCTTCCAAGGCTCGCGATAGACTACCGACCGATCGACACCTTGAAGCCTGCGCCCTGAAGGGTGAGGCGGATATCCAAAGTCCAGGCGACCCGGCTGGAGCGCTCGCTCGCGCGCTTCGGGATCTGCGCCCCGATCCTCGTCGATGCCGATGGGCGTATCGTCCATGGCAATGCGGTGTGGGAAGCCGCAAAGCGGCTCGGCATCGAGACGGTCCCCATCGTTGCCATCACGCATCTGACGCCATCGCAGATCCGTATCCTGAGACTAGCGCTCAACCGCCTCGCCGAGACCGGTGAGTGGGACGAGGAGGCGTTGCGCATCGAGCTCGTCGAGCTGGTCGAGCTCGGCGAGGACCTCGTCGATACCGGCTTCGAGCTCGCGGAGCTCGACGGGCTGCTTCTCGATGAAGAGCTGCCGACCTCGACGCAGGAGGCGCCGCTTCGGCTAGCCGCCAAGGCGGTGTCGCGCCCGGGCGACCTTTGGGCGCTGGGGTCGCACAGGCTGGTGCAGGGCGATGCCCGGGACGTCGAAGCCCATTCCCGACTGTTCGGTCCCGGCGAGACGGCCGGGATCGTTCTGACCGATGTCCCGTTCAACGTCCCAAACCGCGGCCATGTCACGCGCCGGCCGCATGCCGAGTTCGCCATGGCGCATGGCGAGATGAGCGCGGACGCGTTCGCGGCCTTCAACGAAGCTTGGTTCAAGGCGGCGCTGAAGCACCTGGCGGAGGGCGGGCTGCTCGCGCCTCGCGTCGCGTCTTAACGGCCAGAATCGCATCGATGGCAGCAGCGACCTCGAACCGATAGTCTCCGGGCGTGGCGATATTCATCCTGAAGTGTCTGGAGAGCGGCACCTTCATCCTTATAGAAGGCGCGTCGACGACGTCTGATATGTCGGAAACGATGGGAGACCCGTTCGCGGCCGGACCTGATATAGGCCGCGCGGCTATGGCAATGCGCCGCGGGCCGACGATGCCTTCCGGCTGGGATCCGCGGCATCCAGATTGCATTTGGTCAGTCCGATGGTGCCGGCATATGCATGGAGGCCATCCCTGTCGACCAAGCCTTGGTCCGATGCCTCGAGCACGATGATCCTTGCGCCCTCGTCCGCTTCGCTCCAGGCGGGTCGGAGCAAGGCGCGTTCCGTATCGCTCGGCCAGCCGATGCCCTTCGCCCAATGCTCCGTGACGCTCACCTCGCTGTCCGACCATAGTCCCGCCTTGCCGAGCGGAGCGAGGTAGCCGTCTTTCCATTTCGCGAGGCGTAGGGCTGCGCGGCGGGGCTCCTCCAGGCGTGTCATGATTGCGTTCTCGGCCCCCCAAGCGGGCTGGCTCTCGCTATAGCCACGGCTTGGCTTGAGCGTCACGTAGCTGGCCATCTGCTCGTTTGCGGCCGCTATTCCAGAGGCGCCGTCATGCGCCTTCTTTAAACCTTGTGTCGGTAGGGCATCCGGGTCGGCGCCATAGACGGCTTCCACGAGGCGGCGGGCATGGGACGGAGAGGGCTCGGCTGCATCGAGCGTCGTCATGACGATCTCGCCGGCCTCGAAGAGTCGCCGCGCGGTCAGCCAGAGAAGCGCGACGTCCTGATAGACCCACCGGGCCTCGGGGAGCGTCCCGTCGAGCCAGCCGATGTCGTCGTCTGGGCCGGTCGGCGGCGCGATCACGTGGAGCACCGGCGCGGCGACGGGGCGGGCCTCCCGGAGGTGCCGCCACAGCCGGCCGGCGCGCTGGATGAGAAGGTCGATCGGCGCGAGATCGGTGACGAGCGCGTCGAAATCGAGGTCGAGGCTCTGCTCGATTACCTGCGTGGCGACGAGCACCCGGCCGTGCCGCCGCTCTGGCGGCGAGGCCTTGCCGAACTGCTCCAGCACCTGCGTCTCGATCCGCCGGCGGTCCTCGGGCAGGAAGCGGGAATGGAGGAGTTCTACCTTGTTGCCGAGTTTCGCGCGCAGCCGCTCGAAGCTGGCGATCGCCGCATCGACCGTCGAGCGAATCAACGCCACGGCGCAGCCCTGCTCCGCGCGTTCGATCACGAGGCGCTCGGCCTCCTCGAGGCTTGCGACGCGCTCGACCGCGACACGCCGCGCCGAGCGGGCGGCGAGCGGCAGCGGCGTCTCCCGCAGGGCCTCGCCGGTGACCGTGGTCAGCAGCGGATAGGCATTGCAGGCCGGCGCCGCGCAGTTGTCGCGCCTCAGGCCCAGACCTTGCTGATGCGCGAGCACCAGCTTGTGTCTCGCCTTGAGCGGCAGCGTCGCCGACATCAGGATCGTCGTTCCACCGAGCATCGCATGCAGTTCGATCAGGCCGGCCAGGATCTTCAGGACGAACGGGTCGAAGGCGTGGACCTCGTCGACGATCAGCACCTTTCCGTGCAGCCCGAACAGCCGCAGCGATTGGTATTTCGCCGGCAGCACGGTGAGCAGCGCCTGGTCGATCGTGCCGGCGCCGCCCTGCGCCAGGAAACCCTTGCGGCGGTCGTCGGCGATCCATTCGGCGCAGAAGGCGGCGACGTCGGTATCCTCATCCTTCAGCCGGGCGGCACCGCCATGCAGAAGCGACAGCGACGGGCGCTCGCCCTGCATGCTGTCGAACAGCCGCTCGAACCCCTTCGCCAAGCGCCCATACATCGCATCGGCGGTCGCGGTCGTCGGCAACGCGAAATAGAAACCATCGGCTTTCCCCTCGGCCATCAGACGATGGGCGAGGGTGAGTCCGGCCTCGGTTTTACCACTTCCAGTTGCATCTTCTATAATGAAGAGAGTGGGTCC
>JBDHTH010000396.1:0-3769 GCA_039808545.1 Phreatobacteraceae bacterium
CGGTGGTGCCGAGCTGGTCGATGCGGTTGGTGATGACCTCGATCGAGCGCGCCACCGCCGAGGTGACGCGGTCGCGGAGCGCAGCGTCGCTCAGCGTCACCTGGATGACGCCGTCGCCGGCATCGCGGGCCGTGATGTCGGTGACCTGCTGGCCCGTCAGGACGTTGCCGCTGGTGGTGGCGAGGGTGCGGATGCGGGTCAGCGCCGTCTGCATCTCGGCCGGATTGGTCAGGCGGATCTGCACGCCCTGCGGCTGGATCTGGATGCCGCCCGTGTAGCCGACGCGCGGGGCGGTCGCGAGCACCCGTTGCACATCGCCGCGCAGCACGTTCACCCAGTCGCGGCGCACCGAAGCGGTGTCGACCTCGAGCAGGATATGCGAGCCGCCCTGCAGATCGAGCCCCAGCGCCATGCGATGCTGCAGCCAGGCGGGGAGCGTCCTGTAGGTCGCGTCCGCGATCAGGTTGGGCACCGCGAAGATCATCGTCGCCAGGGTGATGGCGAGGATGATGAGGGTTCTGAGGCGAGTAAAATGCATGGTCGGCTTGGTTCCGGGGCGAATCGCGCCCTATGCGGGGATCACGCGGCCTTGTCGTCGTTGGCCGGCTCGCCCTTGGCGCGCACGTCGGCGATCATTGCGCGGGAGGCCCTGACGCGGGTGTTCTCGGCGATCTGGATCTCGATCTCGGCATCGTCGACCACCTTGGTCACCTTGCCGATCAGGCCGCCCGACATCACCACCGTATCGCCGCGGCGCACCGCCTTGATCATGTCCTGATGGGCCCTGGCGCGCTTCTGCTGCGGGCGCAGGATCAGGAAATACATGATCACGATGATCATGACGAAGGGCAGCAGCGAGGTCAGGAAATCGGCCCCGCCCGGCGCTGCCGGAGTCTGCGCCATCGCTTCGGTGATGAACATAGGTGCTCGCTTATTCTTTATCTCTGGACGAACGGAGGCTAGGAGGGACGCCAGTCCGTCACCCCCGCCGAAACGGCGCGGACTATAGCGGTGACGCCCCCTTTGGCAAGCCATCGCGGGGAATCTGGCGAATTTGTCATCTCGGGGCCGGCTGGCGGCGCCGATGCCAGAGCCTGCCCCGTCAAACGGAATCGTTTGACGGGGCAAAGCAGTCTCTATTCGTTTTGAATCGATCACTGTCCTGCATTTTGATCGAGACGATCAAAATGCAGCGTGATCTAGCAGGATCCACGGCGCGTGACGGCTTTCCCCTCCTCCCTTCGAGCCTATTGGCGGCCGATGCTGCCGGCGGATCTCGGCGCCGTTTCGGCGATCGCGGCGGCCGTGCATCCGGGTTTTCCGGAGCGGCTTGTGGTGTTCGCCGAGCGGCTGGCGCTCTCGCCCGGCGGTTGCCTGATCGCGGAGGCGGACGGCCGGGCGGCCGGCTATGCGATCGCGCATCCCTGGCGGCATCGCGCCCCGCCGCCGCTCGACAGCCTGCTCGGCGCCCTGCCGACTGACGCCGATACCTTCTATATCCATGACATCGCGCTGATGCCCGTGCTGCGCGGCACCGGCGCAGGCAGCGCGATCGCGGCGATTCTCCTTGATCGGGCGCGGGCGGTAGGCCTGCCGCGCGCGAGCCTGGTGGCCGTCAACGGCTCCGCGCCGTTCTGGCAGCGGCAAGGCTTCCTGCCCGTGGAGGATGCCGCGCTCTCGGCAAAGCTCGCGAGCTACGGCACCGATGCGGCCTATATGGCGCGCGACACCTTCCCGACATGAAACGGGCGCCCGAGGGGCGCCCGCTCGTCTCGCGAGGCTTAGGCCGGGATCAGGCCGCGGCGTAGCCCACCGTCCCCTTGATCTCGAGGAACTCCTCGAGGCCGAACTCGGCGTATTCGCGGCCGTTGCCGGACTGCTTGTAGCCGCCGAAGGGGGCGCCGGCATCCCAGGCCGGATAGTTGATGTAAACGTTGCCGGAGCGCATCTTCGACGCGATCTCGCGCGCCTTCTCGATCGAGCCCGACTGGACGTAGGAGGCAAGCCCGTAGGGCGTATCGTTGGCGCGGTCGATCACCTCGGCCTCGCTCTCGTAAGGCAGGATCGAGAGGACGGGGCCGAAGATCTCCTCGCGGGCGATGCGCATGTCGTCCTTGACGCCCGCGAAGACGGTCGGACGCACATAATAGCCGCGATTGAGGCCCTCCGGGCGGCCGGGACCGCCCGTCACCAGCTCGGCGCCTTCCGCGATGCCGGCCTCGATGAGGTCCTGCACCTTATTGTACTGGGTCTCGCTGACGACCGGCCCGAGGAACGTGTCGGCGGAGGAAGGCGCGCCGACCTTCAGCCGCTCGGCCGTGGCCTTGGCGACGGCCTTCGCCTCCTCGTGCCGCGCGACCGGCACGAACATCCGGGTCGGCGCGTTGCAGGACTGGCCGGAATTGCGCATCACGCTCTCGACGCCGAGCTTCACGGCGCGCGCGATGTCGGCATCCGGCAGCAGGATGTTGGCGGATTTGCCGCCGAGTTCCTGGTGAACGCGCTTCACCGTGTCGGCCGCCGCCTTGGCGACGAGGATGCCGGCGCGGGTCGAGCCGGTGAACGACACCATGTCGACGCCCGGATGGCGGGCGATCGCCTCGCCGACCGTCGGCCCGTCGCCATTCACGAGGTTGAACACGCCCTTCGGCACGCCCGCCTCATGCATGATCTCGGCGAAGAGAAGGCCGCTCAGCGGCGCGATCTCGCTCGGCTTCAGCACCATCGTGCAGCCGGCCGCCAGGGCCGGAGCAACCTTGCACATGATCTGGTTGATCGGCCAGTTCCAGGGGGTGATCATGCCGACCACGCCGATCGGCTCCTTGGCGATCAGGGTCGGGCCGCGCAGCTCCTGGAAATGGAAATTCTCCAGCGACTCGATCATCTTGGCGAGATGCGCCGTGCCCATGGCAGCCTGCGCCTTGTGGGCGAGATCGGTCGGCGCGCCCATCTCCCGGGTCAGGGTATCGGCCACTTCGCCATGGCGCGCCTTGTAGACCTCGAGCAGGCGCCGCATCAGCGCCAGGCGCTCCTCCTTGGAGGTCGCGGCGAAGGACGGGAAGGCCGCGCGGGCCGCCTTCACGGCGCGGTCGACATCCGCCTCCTCGCCGAGCGCGATGGTGGTGAAGACCTCCTCGGTCGCGGGATCGACGACGCCGAGCGTGCGGCTTCCGGAGGGCTTCACCCACGCCCCGTCGATGTAGAATTCGAGCTCATGCGCCATCATCGGCCTCCTTGGAAAGGATCGGGCTTTTCAAGCCCCGGATTGTTCGGATATGCGCCAAGCCGTGTCGTTCCGAGGCATCGGGCTCTCTCCCATCGGAGATGGCGGCTCGGCGGCTTGCGAAATCGCGTCGCGAAGGTAGGCCGGAACGGCCCGGCTTGTCACCGTCCCTTTCATGCTCGGCGGGAAGAACAGGCCGGCGATGCGCGCAACGCGAGGCTGCGCGCATCGCCGGCCGCGATCAGCTCGCCCGTTGCTCGCAGAAGGTCAGCCGGTTGCTGAACGGGTCGGTGACGGCCATCTCCCGCCCCCAGGGCACCGTCTCGATGCCGGGCTTCATGAAGCGGTACTGCTTGGCGCTCAGCTCGGCGTGATAGGCGTCGATCCCCTCGATCGGCACGAAGGCGCGGGCGCCGGGGCTGGCATCGCCGGCATGCTCGCTCAGATGCAGCCGCATCCGGCTGCGCGAAACCTGGCAGTAGAGCGGGAAATTCTCGCCGAAGCGATGCTCCCAATCGACCGTGAAGCCGAGGAAATCGCGGTAGA
>JBDHTH010000397.1:0-3766 GCA_039808545.1 Phreatobacteraceae bacterium
GCGGCCTTCAGCGGATAGAGCAGCAGGCCGAGCGCGTAGTAGCTCAGCGCCGCCACCGACAGGCCCTCGACGGTCTGCTGGAGGCGGAGCTGGATGCGGCCGCGCTCGTTCATCGCGTCGAGCAGGCCGCGGTTCTGCTCCTGCACCGCGATGTCGACGGAAGTGCGGACAAGCTCGGCGAGGCGGCGGACGCGGGCGAGGAGCTCGCTCTGCCGCTCCGCGACCGCGCGGGTGGTGCGCAGCGCGGGCTTGAGCCGCCGGTCGAGGAACCGGCGCCAGGACATCGCGCCCTCCACCGATTGCGCTTTCAGCGAATCGAGCCGGTCCCAGACGATGGCGCCATAGGCGTGGGTGGCGGCGAAGCGGAACGCCGTCTTGGCGACCCCGGCCTCGATCTCGCCCGAGAGCGCGATCAGCCGGCGCAGGAACTCGCGATCGGCCTCGATGGTGCGGTTCGGCGCGAGCGTCGCGGCGAGGCCCTCGACCTCGCCCTCCAGCCGATTGAGGTCGGCACCCGATTCGCGCGCCGCCTCGAGGCCGAGCAGCGCCAGGATCGTGTAGCTGACGATCTCGACCGCCTGCTGGGTCGCGGCGCCGATGATGCGCGGATCCTCGGTCGCCGCGACGATGTCGATGCGCACCATGCCGCGCGCATCGGCGCGGAAATCCGTGACGATCCGCGCCGCGCCGTCCGCGACCTCCGAGACGATCGCGGCCGGGTCGACGAGGCGCGGCGGCGCGCCGGCCTTCTGGATCATCACGTCGAGCGCGACCGCGACCGGCCCGCACTCGGCGAAGCGCTCCAGGAAGGCGTTCGGCGTCGCGTCGTCGGGCCGCGCCTCGGCCGCCTCCCAGTCGACCGTGAAGGTCGAGAACTCGTTGTGCAGCTCCCAGCGATAGCCGGTGCCGTCGATCACCACCCGGTGGTGGCGCGCATCGGCGGCCGGCGGATGCGCTCCCGCGCTCCGGCAGAAGGCGTCGAGAATGCGGCGGATGCGCGCCGCCGCGTCCGTGCCGCCCATCAGGCTGACGATCGCCATCCGCCGCCCGGTGCCGACCGGCGCGGAGGGGCGCGCATGCAGCTCGGCCAGCGCCAGGGCGCGGCCGGGATCGTCGCGAAGGCCGAGCATGGTCGAAATTCCGCCCCTTTGCCGGTCGATCAGCAAGCCGATCCTTTGACGGGCGCGCCGGCCCGTCAAGCATGGATTCGCTTGGGCCGGGCTTGCGCAGGCGTTTCGCGTGCGACACAACCAGCCGGACAATTTTTCGACGTATCGAGACGCATCGATGGACGTATCAGTAGAACAGGCCGCAAAGGGCCGGCCGGGGGAAGCGGGCTACGAGATCGCCCGCCGGCGCACCTTCGCGATCATCTCCCATCCGGACGCCGGCAAGACGACGCTGACCGAGAAGCTGCTGCTGTTCGGCGGCGCCATCCAGCTCGCCGGCCAGGTGAAGGCGAAGGGCGACCGGCGCCGCGCCCGCTCGGACTGGATGCGGATCGAGCAGGATCGCGGCATCTCGGTCGCGACCTCGGTGATGACCTTCGAGCATGGCGGCATCGTCCACAACCTGCTCGACACGCCGGGCCACGAGGACTTCTCCGAGGACACCTACCGCACGCTGACGGCGGTCGACGCCGCCGTGATGGTGATCGACGCGGCCAAGGGCATCGAGGAGCAGACCCGCAAGCTGTTCGAGGTGTGCCGGCTGCGCGACATCCCGATCCTCACCTTCATCAACAAGATGGACCGCGAGGCGCGCGATCCCTTCGAGCTGCTCGACGAGATCGAGAAGACGCTGGCGCTCGACGTGACACCCGCCACCTGGCCGATCGGCTCGGGCAAGGACTTCGTCGGCACCTACGACTTCGCCCGCAAGCGCGTCGCCTTCCTGGACGGCGCCGATGACCTCGACGTCTCGGGGCCGGACGACCCGAAGCTCGACGCCATCGTGCCGGCGCCCGTGCTGGAGGCGTTCCGCGAGAGCGCCGAGCTCGCGGCCGGCGCCACGCAAGCCTTCGACCTCGACAGCTTCCGGGGCGGGCATATGACGCCAGTCTATTTCGGCTCGGCGCTGAAGAATTTCGGCGTGCGCGACCTCCTCGCCGGCATCGCCGGGCATGCGCCGGCGCCGGGCGAGCGCATCGCCGACACGCGCCCCGTGGAGCCACCGGAGCCGGCACTGACCGGCTTCATCTTCAAGATCCAGGCCAATCTCGACCCGAACCATCGCGACCGCGTGGCCTTCCTCAGGATCTGCTCGGGCAAGCTCGATCGCGGCATGCGCCTTACCCAGGTCAGAACCGGCAAGACCATGGCGATCCATTCGCCGATGTTCTTCTTCGCCCGCGACCGCGCCGTGGTGGAGGAAGCCTGGCCGGGCGACGTGGTGGGCATCGCCAATCACGGCCTGCTCCGGATCGGCGACACGCTGACCGAAGGCGAGACGCTGAACTTCACGGGCGTGCCGAGCTTTGCGCCGGAATTCCTGCGCCGCATCCGCATCACCGACGCGATGGCGATGAAGAAGGTGCGCCGGGCGCTGGAGGAGCTGGCCGACGAGGGCGTCGTGCAGCTCTTCCAGCCGCTCGACGGCGCGCCCTGGATCGTCGGCGTGGTCGGCGCGCTGCAGCTCGACGTGCTCGAGAGCCGGATGAAGGCAGAATACAACGTCACGGTCGGCTTCGAGACGACGCAGTTCCAGCTCCTGCGCTGGATCACGGCCGACGACAAGGCGGCGTTGCAGCGCTTTCGCGAGGGCAACGCCTCGGCGCTCGCCGAGGACCATGACGGGGCGCTGGTCTATTTCGCGACCTCGTCCTGGAATCTCGGCTATGCCGAGAAGACCTGGACCGACATCAAGTTCCATACCATCCGCGAGCAGCACGGCGTCGCCAAGAAGGACGCCGCATGACCGGCCCCCGCGTCGTCATCGTCGGCGCGGGACATGGCGGCACGCAGGTCGCGGCGGAGCTTCGGGCGCACAAGTTCGAGGGCGCGATCACGCTGGTGGGCGACGAGGGGGTGCATCCCTATCATCGCCCGCCGCTCTCCAAGGCCTATATGGCGGGCGAGAAGAGTGCCGAGCAGCTCGCGCTGCGCGGCCCCGCCTTCTATGCCGAGCAGGGCATCGAGACCGCCTTCGCGGACGAGGCGGTCGCGATCGACCGCGACGCGCGGCATGTGGTCCTCGCCTCCGGGCGGCGGCTCGACTACGACCATCTGGTGCTGGCGACCGGCGCCCTGCCCCGCCGCCTTGCCGTGCCGGGCGCCGATCTGCCGGGCGTCTTCGTCCTGCGCACGCTCGCCGATAGCGACGCCATTCGCGCCGCATCCGCCGGGGCGCAGCGGGTCGCGGTGATCGGAGCGGGCTTCGTCGGCCTTGAATGCGCCGCGAGCCTCGCCAAGGCCGGGCGCGCCGTGACCGTGATCGAGGCGCTGGAGCGCGTCATGGCGCGGGCCGTGGCGCCCGAGATCTCGGCGCATTTCGAGGCGCTGCACCGCGCGCATGGGGTCGACCTCCGCCTCGGGACGAGTGTCGGCGCGCTGATAGGCGATACGCATGTCGAAGCGGTAGAGACGCATGACGGGGCGCGGATCGCGGCCGATCTCGTGGTGGTCGGCATCGGCGTCGCGCCGAATGTCGCGCTCGCCGAGGCGGCGGGCCTTGCGACGCGGAACGGCATCCTGGTCGACGAGACGCTGCGGACCGCCGACCCGCGCATCTTCGCGATCGGCGATTGCGCCTGCTGGCCGGGGCCGGA
>JBDHTH010000398.1:0-3758 GCA_039808545.1 Phreatobacteraceae bacterium
GGCAGGCCAGTGAGGGGGACGAGCGCCCGCGTTGCTCGGGCCGTTTAGCCGACCAGCCCGGCGCCGCGCCGCAGATGCCGGGCGGCCTCGGCGACCATCGTCTCGATGATCTCGGCCGCCGGGCGGATGTCGCGGATGAGGCCGACCGCCTCGCCGACGAAGGCGCCGGCCTGCTCGACGTCGCCGGCCCCGACCGCCGCGACATAGCCGGCGTTGAGGGCGGGCGCGGCCGCCGCGAGCTCGGCCTCGCGGCCCCGCCATGTGCGCACGAAGCCGCGATCGAGGACGCGGGCGTCGAATTCCTCCGGCCAGGCGTAGAGGCGGACGATGTCGGTGAGCGTCTGGCGCACCGTACCGTCGCCGTCGGCCTCCAGCGCCGCCGCGTGAAAGCCCGGCGCGACCAGGGCCTCGGCACTCGCCCAGAAGCGCGAGCCGATGAGCACGCCGTCGGCGCCGAGCATCAGGGCGGCGGCGAGGCCCCGCCCGTCCGCGATGCCGCCGGCCGCCAGCAGCAGCGTATCGGGCGCCTCGCGCGCCAGGAGGTCGGCGACTTCCGGCACGAGCGTCACGGTGCCGCGCCGGGCGCCATGGCCGCCGGCCTCCGAGCCTTGCGCGACGATCACGGCCGCGCCGGCGCGGATCGCGTCTCTGGCATGGGCCAGCGTCTGCACCTGGCAGATCACCGGCACGCCGGCCTCTCTTGCCTTCCCGGCGAAGGGCGCGGGGTCGCCGAAGGAGAGCATCAGCGCGGCCGGCTCGTGGCTCAGCGCCTGATCGACGAGCTCGGGCTTCTTCATCGCCGACCAGGTGATGAAGCCGCAGCCGATGCGGGCATTGCCGGCCGCCGCGAATTCGCGCTCCAGCCAGTCGCCGTCGCCATAGCCGCCGCCGATCAGGCCGAGGCCGCCCGCATGGGTGACGGCGGCGGCGAGCCGCCCGCCGCCCGCGAACGCCATCGGCGCCGAGACGATCGGATGCGTGAGGCCGAAGCGCTCGGTCAGCCGCGTCGAAAGGCGCTCCGCCGCGCCGAGAGGATCTTCCGAAGTACCTGCCATCCCGCGCCCCGCTCCTGCCCGTCCAAGAAATTGCGATGTGCCGCCTCAGGTGGGCTTGAGCCTCTTCAGCGCGTCCTGCACGAGCGCCTCGAGCCGCGGCCGGGCCGGCGCGAAGAAGGTCGCGCCGGTCTTGGCCGTCGAGACGTCGAGCAGCCGGTCATAGGCGCCCGGCGGCGCGCCGACGAACATGCGCTCCAGCATCTTCTCGATCACCCAGAGGCGCCGGGAATAGCCTATGAAATAGGTGCCGAACTCGCCCTGGCCGGGGCGGCCGAACGGCATGTTGTCGCGCAATATGTCGAGCTCGTCGCCGTCTTCATCGACGATGGTGGCGAGCGACTTGTGCGATTTGCGCGGCGCGGCATCGTCGTCGATCTCGATATTGTCGATCTTGGTGCGGCCGATGATCGCTTCCTGCACATGGGTCGGGATCCGCTGCCAGGCCGCGAGATCGTGCAGGTATTTCTGGACGACGACATAGCTGCCGCCCGCGAAATCCGGGTCCTCGCCGCCGACCAGCGCCGCCTCGGGCAGATCGGTGCCGGTCGGGTTGGCGGTGCCGTCGACGAAGCCGAGCAGGTCGCGCGCGTCGAAATAGCGAAAGCCCGCGACCTCGTCGACGACGCTCACGCCGGCCCCGAGGCTACCCAGCAGCAGGCGCTCGAACTCGAAGCAGAAATCGGCGCGCTCGGCGCGGATGTGGAACAGGAGGTCGCCCGGCGTCGCGGGGGCGTCATGCGCCGCGCCCCGGATCGGCGCGAAAGGCTTCAGCTCGCGCGGCCGGGCGGCCGCGCCGAGACGATCCCAGAGATCACTGCCGATGCCGACGATGCAGGAGAGCCGTCCCGACAGATCGCGGAAGCCGACCGTCTTGACGAGGTCGCCGACCCCGTCCAGCGCCGCGCAGACCGCGGCGAGCGCGGCATCGCCCGGCGCGACCGTCACGGTGAGGAACACCGCCGCGCGCGAAAGCGGCGCGTCGATGCTCTGGGCATCGATCGGCACCCTGTCCCAGCTCTTCGCCGACATCCCCGCCCCCGCTCCGATGCCCCGACCGGCCGCTCAGGCGGCGTGCGCGAAGTCCCAGTAGAGCTCGCGCGCCTTGCGGTAGAACGGCCCCGGCTGGAGGTTGCGGTCGTCGATCCGCGTCACCGGCACGACCTTGGAGTAGTTGCCGGTCGAGAAGATCTCGTCGGCGTCCTGGAAGTGGCGGTAGCTCAGCGCCCCTTCCACCACCGTGATGCCCTCGGCGCGCAGCAGGTCGAGCACGCGGGCGCGGGTGATGCCGGCGAGGAAGGTGCCGTTGGCGACCGGCGTGTAGACGACGCCGTCCTTCGCCATGAAGACGTTGGAGCTCGCGAGCTCGGCGACGTTGCCGAGCATGTCGGTCATCAGGCAGTTGTCGAAGCCGCGGCCGCGCGCCTCGTGGATGGCGCGGCCGTTATTGGGGTAGAGGCAGCCCGCCTTGGCGTTGACCGGCATGGTCTCGTAGGTCGGGCGGCGGAAGGGCGAGAGGGTGATCGACATGTCGCCCGGCTCCGGCATCTCGGCCTCGTAGATGCAGAGGCAGAAGCGCGTGGAATCGGGATCGACCGGCACCGTGCCGCGCAGCCCCGCCTCGGCCCAGTAGGTCGGGCGGATGTAGAGCGCGGCCTTCTCGTCGAACTTCTTCAGCCCGTCCTTGACGAGGCCCATCCAGGTCTCGGCATCGACGGTCGGCTTCAGCCAGAGCGCCTTGGCCGATTCATTGACGCGGGCGCAGTGGCGGTCGAGATCGGGGGTGACGCCTTCGAAGGCGCGGGCGCCGTCGAAGACCGACGATCCCTGCCAGAACGCGTGGCTGCGGGGTCCGAGGATCGGCGGGTTGCCCTCATGCCAGTCATTGTCGAAGAACGTCCAGGTCCGCGACCAGTTCGCCATACGGCTCTCCTCTTTCGGCGCGCCCTCATCCTAGCGCGATATTAGCCCGTCCGACGCGCCAAGGAGCTATGAAACTTGATGATATCAAGGCAGGCTTGCGGCGATGGATGCGGGGGAGCGGGTCATGGGCTTCACGACGATCGCCTTCGACGCCTACGGAACGCTGCTCGACGTGCATGCGGCGATCGCCCGCAAGGGGGCGGTGCTCGGCAAGAACGCCGAGGCGGTCTCGCGCCTGTGGCGGGCCAAGCAGCTCGAATATGCCTGGGTGCGGACGCTGTCGGGCCGCTATGCCGATTTCGAGCAGGTGACCGAGGATGCGCTCGATTTCGCGCTGCGCGCCCATGGCGTGCGCGATCCGGTGCTCAAGGCCGATCTGATGGTCGCCTATGACCGGCTCGACGCCTATGCGGATGTCGCGCCGGCGCTGCGCGCGCTGAAGGAGAAGGGGTTCGCGACCTCGATCTTCACCAACGGCACCGAGCGGATGATCCAGCTCGCGGTCGAGGCGGCGGGCATCGAGGCGCTGGTCGACAAGATCATCACGGTCGAGCCGGTCGGGCTGTTCAAGACCGTGCCGGCGACCTATGCGCATCTCGTGGCCGAGAGCGGCGTCGGGCAGGACGAGATCGTGTTCGTCTCCTCCAACCGCTGGGACGCGGCCGGCGCCAGCGCCTTCGGCCTTGCGTCCGTATGGTGCAACCGCACGAAGCAGCCCGACGAATACCGCGACCTGCCGCCGCCGATCGCGACGATACCGGGGCTGGAGGGGCTGGCGGCGGT
>JBDHTH010000399.1:0-3758 GCA_039808545.1 Phreatobacteraceae bacterium
GCCATGGAGCGCTTCGGGCCGAGCACCGTCAGCGTCGGCCGCCCCGACCGGATGCGGGCCGCGACGCGGCGGACATCGGCCTCGGTGACGGCGTCGATCTTCTCGACGATCTCCTCGGTCGGCACGATGCGGCCGAAGAACATGAGCTGGCGCGCGAGCTGCTCGGCGCGGCCGCCGGTGCGCTCCAGCGCCGCCAGAACCGAGACCTTCATCTGCGCCTTGGCGCGGGCGATCTCGGCCGGGCGGATCGCCTGGACGGCAGCGTCGAGCGTTTCGAGCGAGACCTCCAGCAGCGCGCCGACATCGCGCGGCTCGGTGCCGGCATAGATGCCGAACAGGCCGGAATCGGCATAGGCCCATTGGAACGCGTAGATCGAATAGCAGAGGCCGCGCTTCTCGCGCACCTCCTGGAAGAGGCGCGACGACATGCCGCCGCCGAGAAGGTTGGTGAAGACGCCGAGCGCGTAGGATTCCGGGTCCTCGTAGGCGACACCCTCCAGGCCGATCAGCACATGGGTCTGCTCGAGCTTGCGCGCCTCCAGCAGCACGCCGCCGGTATAGCGGGCCGCCACCGGCTCGGGCGCGCCGGTCGGCGGCACGACGGCGAGCGTCCGCCGCGCCGCCGCGACCACGCGGTCGTGCTCGACCTGGCCGGCCGCCGCGACCACCATGCGGTCGCCGCGATAGTGGCGGTCGAGATAGGCGCGGATCGCCGCCTGGTCGAATTTCGCGACGGTCTTCGGCGTGCCGAGGATCGGGCGGCCGATCACCTGCGCGGCGAAGGCCGTCTCGGTGAAGAGGTCGTGGACGAGGTCGTCGGGCGTATCCTCCTCGGCGCCGATCTCCTGGATGACGACGTTCTTCTCGCGCTCCAGCTCCTCCTTGTCGAAGGTGGAGTTGACGACGATGTCGCCGAGGATGCCCAGCGCGACATCGACGTCGCCGCCGAGCACATGCGCGAAATAGCCGGTATTGTCGACGCTGGTGGCTGCATTGAGATCGCCGCCGACCGCCTCGATCTCCTCCGCGATGGCGAGCGCCGAGCGGGTGCGCGTGCCCTTGAACGCCATGTGCTCGAGGAAATGCGCGAGCCCGTGCTCCTTCGGCATCTCGTCGCGGGCGCCCGCCTTGACCCAGATGCCGACGCTCGCGGTCTTCACCCAGGGCATGTCGTCGGTCACGACGCGGATGCCGTTCTCCAAGGTCGAGACGCGAACGCTCATGCCGGGCCGATCTCCGCAGGTTGCAGCCTTCACTCTACACGATATGCGGGCACGGGCCGCAAGGGTGCGGCTCGCGGGCTCAGCGCCGCCGCACGCGCTCGATGAAGGCCTCGACCTCGGCGATGTCGGCGCGCGCATGGGCGATGCGCTCGGGCGCCGTCATCAGGCCGCCGAGGCGGGCCGGCAGGGCCGGGACGACACCGGAGGCGGCTTCAACCGCATCGGGGAACTTCGCCGGATGGGCGGTGGAGAGCACCACTACGGGCACGCCTTCGGGCAGCTTCACGCGGTCGGCGACCGCGAGCGCCACCGCCGTGTGCGGCTCGGTAAGGTAGCCGGCCGCCGCGTGAAGCTCCCGGATCGTCGCCGCGACCTCGGCCTCGCCCGTGCGGCCGGCCTCGAAATCGGTCGCGATCCTCGCCCGCATGCCCTCCGTCAGCGTGAAGGCGCGCGCCTGTACGAGCGAGCCCATCAGGCGGCGGATCGTCGCGGCGTCGCGGTCGGCGGCCTCGAACAGCAGCCGCTCGAAATTCGACGAGATCTGGATGTCCATCGAGGGCGAGGTGGTCGCGACGACCTCGCGCAGGTCGTAGGTGCCGCTTTTCAGGACACGGTCGAGGATGTCGTTCTCGTTGGTCGCGACGACGAGGCGTTGAATCGGCAGGCCCATGCGCATCGCCGCATAGCCCGCGAAGATATCGCCGAAATTGCCGGTCGGCACGACGAACGCGACCTTGCGGTAGGGCGCCCCCAGCGCCACGGCGGCCGTGAAATAGTAGACGATCTGCGCGACGATCCGCGCCCAGTTGATCGAGTTGACGCCGGCGAGCCGCACCCGGTCGCGGAACTCGCCATGCGCGAACATCGCCTTCACGAGGTTCTGGCAGTCGTCGAAGGTGCCGTCGATCGCCAGCGCGTGGACATTGGCCTCGGTCGGCGTCGTCATCATGCGGCGCTGCACGTCCGAGACGCGCCCGTCCGGATAGAGCATCACGAGGTCGACGCGCTCGCGGCCGCGGAACGCCTCGATCGCGGCCCCGCCCGTATCGCCCGAGGTCGCGCCCGCGATGGTGGCGCGCAGGCCCCGCTGGCTGAGGACATGGTCCATCAGCCGCGCGAGGAGCTGCATCGCCACGTCCTTGAAGGCGAGCGTCGCGCCGTGGAACAGCTCGAGCACGAAGCGGTTCGGCGCCACCTGCACGATCGGCGCCACGGCCGGATGGCCGAAATCCGCGTAGGCCTCGGCAATGAGGCGCTTCAGATCGGCATCCGCAATGGCGCCGCCGACGAAGGGGTGGATGACCCGGTAGGCGACCTCGGCATAGGGGCGCCCCGCGAAGCCCGCGATGGTCTTCGCATCGAGCCGCGGCCAGGTCTCGGGCACGTAGAGCCCGCCGTCATGGGCAAGACCGGTGAGCAGCGCATCGGCGAAATCGAGGCTCGGGGCCTCGCCGCGGGTGGAGACGTAGCGCAAGGTCGCGGATCCTCGGTAGCTGTGGGGAGAGAGGCGATCCCTCCTCCGTTAAGCGAGGCGGCGCGCCGATTCAAGCGCGGGCGCGGCGGCGGCTGAGGAAGAGGGCGAGGTAGACGCCCACCAGCGTCGCGGCGAGGCCGTACCAGGTGAGCGCGTAGCCGAAATGGTTGTCGGGCAGCTTCGGCATGGCGAGCGCCGGCTGCGGCAGGCCGCCGGGCGGCGCGGCGCCGACCACCTGCACGTAGAAGGGGCCGGGATCGGCGAGGCCCTTGGCGGTCGCGATGGCGCGGTGATCGCGCAGAAAGAACAGGTTCTTCTCCGGGGTATCGGCGGGGGTGAAGAGATTGCCGGCCTCGGGCCAGCGCAGCAGCCCCTCGATCGTGACAGTGCCTTGGAGCTGCCCCTCCGGGCGGCGGGCCGGGTCCTGGCGATCGGCCGGCACGAAGCCGCGGTCGACCATCACGAGGCGGCCATCCTCGGTGCGGGCCGGCGTGAAGATCCAGGCGCCGGGCCCGCTGATGCGGCCGCGCGCCTCCGGCTGGCTGCCATAGACCTGCGCTTCATGCGCATGGTCGAAGGTCGCCGTGAAGCGGACGCGGCGGAACTCGTCCTCGGCCTCGCTCGCGGTCGCCGGCAGGGGCGCCGGCGGCGCCTCGGCGCGAGCCGCGATGGCGGCGATCAGATCGGCCTTCCATTGGGCGCGCTTGACCTGCCACGTGCCGAGGCCGAGGAGGATCGCCAGCGCGACGGCGGCCGCCGCCGTGAGCACCGCGAAGCCGGCGCGCCCGCCCCTTTCGGGCGCTTCACCTGTCACGGGATCAGCCCTCGGTCCCGTCGAGGCGGCCCTCGGCGGCCCGGCGGCGGTATTGCTGGGCGATCATCAGCCCTTTCAGGGGCCGCAGCATGCCGAGCGACAGGATCAGCACCAGGGGGAGCCAGATCAGCATGTGCAGCCAGATCGGCGGCTCGAATTTCAGCTCCACGAACAGCGCCAGGCCGACGATGATGAAGCCGACGATCATGATGATGAACACCGCCGGCCCGTCGCCCGAATCGGCGAA
>JBDHTH010000400.1:0-3745 GCA_039808545.1 Phreatobacteraceae bacterium
ATCCACAACATGCGCGAGCAGGTGCCGGCCGAGGTCGTGGCGCTCTCGGCCCGCTACGAGATCGACTTCCTGCCGCCGCCCAAGGAGGGGTGAGGCGGCGCAACGCGCTTTGACAGCGCAAAGCACGACGGCCGGCACTGAGCGATGCAAGTAAACCTAAGAAACGTCATGGCCCGGTTTATCCGGGCCATCCACGACTTTTCGACGCGTGGATGAAGCGCTTCGGTTGCTTTGGATGCTTCGTATGGAACAGGTCGCCCCCTTGATCGAGACGCCGCAAGACGTGGATGGCCCGGATAAACCGGGCCATGACGATTGAAGAGGCAGGTGATCGAAGCGACGCCCGCCGCTAACCCGCCTTCGCCTCGGCCGGCTTGGCGGTCAGCCCGAGATAGTGGCGGATGATCGCCTCGCGCTGCTCGTAGGGCATAACGCGCTCGATGTCGTCGAAGCCCTGTGGCGCCAGCGCCTCGACCGCGTCGATGACGCCCTCCGGCCCGCCCTTGCGGTTCTGTGCGACGATCGCGGCGGTCTTCGGCAGCCGGTCGGCCTCATAGGCCGCGAGCGCCTGGCGCGGATGGTCCGCGGCCGCGAGGAAGTCCGCCAGTGCCCGCGCGTCGAGGATCGCCTGCGAGGCGCCGTTCGAGCCGACCGGATACATCGGATGGGCCGCGTCCCCCAGCAGCGTGACGCGGCCATGCGTCCAGCGCGGGAGGGAATCGCGGTCGCACATCGGGTATTCCCAGAAGCCCGGCGAGGACTTGATCAGCGACACGATGTCGAAATTCGGAATGCTGAACCGCTTGGCATGCGGCAGCACGTCCTCGAGCCGCCCGGCGCGCGACCAGTTCTCCTTGGCGGGCGGCGGCTTCGCCGGATCGCCGATCCGGACATTGACGACCCAGTTGGTGAGACGGGTGTTCGGCGCCGTGCCCTCGGCGATCGGGTAGAGCACCAGCTTGGCGCCCATGCCGCCGGCGACGATCATCGAGCGGCCGGTCAGGAATTGCGGGAAATCGGCGGCGCCGCGCCACATCATGACGCCGTTCCAGGAGGGCGGCCCCTCGTTCGGGAAGTAGTGGCCGCGCACCGCCGAATGGATGCCGTCGCAGCCGATCAGCACGTCGCCGCGCACCGTCGCGCTGCCATCGCCCTCGCGCGTGTCGACGAAATGCGCGGTGACGCCGCCCTCGTCCTGCTGGAAGCCGGCGAGCCGCAGGCCCGTCTTCACGGCATCCGGCCCGAGCCGCTCGATCACGGCATCGTGCAGGATCTTCTGCAGGCGGCCGCGATGGACCGAGAATTGCGGCGTGTCGAGCCCGGCCGCCACGCCCCGCAACTCGCGCCAGACGAGCTGGCCGAAGCGGTTGGTGTAGATCAGCTCATGGGTGCGGACCGCCACGCGGTCGAGCGCGTCGAGGAGGCCGAGCCCGGCGAGCTCCTTGATCGCATGCGGCAGCGTGTTGATGCCGACGCCGATCTCGCGGACGCTGCCGGCCTGCTCGTAGATCTCGGATGCGATGCCGCGCTTGTGCAGCATGAGCGCGAGCGTCAGCCCGCCGATTCCAGCACCCGCGATGATCACCTTCATCGCGCTACTCCAACGCGTTGACGCCGCAACTGGCGACGTTTGTGCCACGGGACGCGGCAGGCTCGCGAGCGATGCCGCGCGTTAAGGTAACCGGCCTCATGCCGCCGCCTGCCGCGCGATGTCGCCGATGACGAGGCGCGCGGTCGCGAGGTTGAGCGCCATCGGGATGTCGTAGACGAGCGCGAGGCGGGTCAGCGCCTTGACGTCGACGTCGTGCGGATGCGGCGAGAGCGGATCGACGAGGAAGATCAGCGCGTCGATCGCCCCCTCGGCGATCAGCGCGCCGATCTGCTGGTCGCCGCCGAGCGGCCCGCTCTTCAGCCGCGTGATCGTGAGGGCGGGGCAGCGCTCGACGATGCGCTGGCCGGTCGTGCCGGTCGCGAACAGCGCGCAGCCCGCGAGCACGTCCCGGTGCGCTTCCGCGAAGGCCACGATCTCGGCCTTCTTGTCGTCATGGGCGATGAGGGCGACGCGCTTGCGGCTCATGGGGTCTTGCTCATGGAGTTTCCTGGCGGCTGTGACGCCGCCGAGCATAGCGGGCCGGGGCGCGGCTCACCACCGCCGCGCCGCCCAGCGCCCGGCGAGGAAGCCGGCGCCGAGCCCCGAGAGGAGCGCCGCGAGCGCGACGATCGCCCCGCCGGTCGCCGCCCGGCTGCCCTCCAGCCCCTGGCCCCAGCCGACGATCGAGGCCCAGACGAGGAAGCCGGCCACATAGGCGATCCCCGTCACCGCCGCGAAGATGAAGACGGCGAGCAGCGCGACGAGCAGGATGCGCATGCCGGCCTACCGCGCCGCCTTCAGCTCGGCCCGCGTCTTCGGCCGGCCGCGGATCTTGAGGTCCTGCATGTCGGCGGCCTCGCGGGCGCTGTTGCGCCAGAGCTGGTCGAAGCCCGGCGCGTATTGCGGCGGCACATGCGCCGGCGCGGCGCCGTACCAGGCTGCCGCGCGCGCCGTGAAGAACGGGTCGACGAGATGCGGCCGCCCGAGCGCCACCAGATCGGCCCGCCCCGCCGCGACGATCGTGTTCACCTGGTCGGGCGTCGTGATCGCGCCGACGCACATGGTCGCAACCTCGGCCTCGTTGCGGATCTGGTCCGAGAACGGCGTCTGGAACATGCGGCCGTAGATCGGCCGGCTCCAGGCGACCGTCTGCCCGGTCGAGACGTCGACGAGGTCGACGCCCTCCCGCGCGAAGGCGCGCGCGATCTCGGTGGCTTCCGCTTCCGTGATGCCGCCCTCGGCCCAGTCGGTCGCCGAGATGCGCACCGACATCGGCCTTTCCTTCGGCCAGGCGGCCCGCATCGCCGCGAAGACTTCCAGCGGAAAGCGCAGCCGGTTTTCCAGCGCGCCGCCATAGGCATCGCTGCGGGTGTTGGTGAGAGGGGAGAGGAAGCTCGCCAGCAGGTAGCCGTGCGCCGCATGCAGCTCCAGCATGTCGAAGCCGATCCGCGCGCCGCGCTCGGTGGCGGCGACGAACTGGTCGCGGATGCGCTCCATGTCGGCGCGCGTCAGTTCGCGCGGCACCTGGCTCTCCGGGTAATAGGGAATGGCCGAGGCCGAGACGATCTCCCAGGCGCCGTCGGGGAGCGGCCGGTCCATGCCCTCCCACATCAATCTGGTGGCGCCCTTGCGGCCGGCATGGCCGAGCTGGAGCGCTATTCTCGCGCCGGAATTGGCATGCGCGAAATCGAGGATGCGCCGCCACGCCGCTTCCTGCGCGTCGTTCCAGAGGCCCGCGCAGCCGGGCGTGATGCGGGCGTCGGGCGCCACGCACACCATCTCGGTGAAGATCAGCCCGGCGCCGCCGATCGCCCGCGACCCGTAATGGACGAGGTGCCAGTCGGTCGGCATGCCGTCCACGGCCGAATACATGCACATCGGGCTCATGACGACGCGGTTCTTCACCACCATGTCGCGCAGCGCGAAGGGCTGGAACATCGGCGCGGCCGGTCTTTCGATATCGACCGCATGGCCTCGCGCGGCCGTCTCGCGCGCGAAGCTCCGGTCGACCTCGGCGACGAAGTCGGGTGCCCGCAGGCGGAGGTTGTCGTAGGTGATCGCCTTGGAGCGGGTCATCACGCCGAACGCGAACTTCACCGGATCGAAGCCCCAGAACCGCGCCACATGCTCGAACCAGACGAGCGAGACGTCGGC
>JBDHTH010000401.1:0-3742 GCA_039808545.1 Phreatobacteraceae bacterium
TCGTTGGCGAGCGCCAGGAGGCCGCGCGTCACGTAGAGGTTGCCGGAGGGCAGCGCGAAGGCGTTGATCGCCGGGGAGTTGAGGATGGTGACGCGATAGGTCAGGTCCGGCCGCTCCGAGGCCGCGACCAGCTTGCGCGTCACCTCAGCCACCAGCGCCTCGAGCTCGGGCGCGTGATAGGCGCCGCCGAACGCCGCCACCAGGCGCAGATGCTCGCGCTGCGCGATCGGCGGGATCTGCACGGGCGCGGGCGCCTGCGGCCCGGGAGCCGGCGCCATCGTCTGATCGATCGTGCTGGAGCAGCCGGCGAGCCCCGCCGCCAGGGCGGCGACGGCCGCTGCGGCCCGGAATCGAGACGCGGCCGAGAAAACCGGCCGCCGGCGCCCGAGAAAACTGAGGATCATTCCGTCAATAACTCGATCTGTTCCGGATGCGTCGCCGCCATCATCGGCCCGCCGCGCAGCTCGACCCAGCCGCGCACCCGGATCTTCCGGTTGGCGAAGGATTTGAGGTCGGTTCCCTCCGCCTGGAAGCTGGCGACGTCGCGCCGCACGACCACCACGGTGAAATCCTTGGCGAAATCGGTGCCGAAATTCAGGAACAGGCGTCCGCCCGCCTCCCCGACCGACAGCACCGTGCCCTCGACGATCTCGAACCGGCCGACGCGGCGGGCGATGTCCTCCGGCTGCGTCGCGCTGCGCACCCGGTAGGCCGGGTCCGACCAGAGGCCGCGCCCGGCGACGCGGGCCCGCGCCTCGCGCGCCAGGAGGTCCTGCACCATCGTGCGGTTGTCGGCGAAGGAGGAGACGCGCACGAGGCCGGCATCGACCAGCGCGCCCTGCACCCAGCCGTGATCCGTCTCGGCGTCGGGCGCGTCGTCGAGGAAGATATGCGCGAGCAGCCGCCCGTAGCGGTCCTCGACGCGGCGGTCCGTGGCGATCACCACGGTGCGACCGTCGACCAGCGTGGCGAGCTCGGCCTTCGCCTGCTCGGCCCTGAGCGGGCGCGCCCCGGCCCGCTCCGTGTTGACGCTCGCGAATTTCGGCGCCGTGACGCCGAGCAGCCGCACCGTGCGCCCGTCGCTGAGCAGCAGCGTGTCGCCGTCGATCACCTGCGTCACGACCGCCTGGCCGACCTTGTGCAGGCGCCGCGCCTCGGTTTCCAGGAGCGCCGCATTGGCCGGCATGCCGAACCCGGCCGCCAGGGCGGTCGCGACGGTGCCGGCGAGCATCGGCTTGGAGCGGCGCGTGGGATTTCCGGGAGCCATGGCATTACCGGGATCAGGATTACCGGGAGCATCGAGCGTCATTCTGAATTCCTCCCGTGCAAATCCGGCAGGCTCAAGGCGAATCCGGATCAACGTCGGAAAATGCTGCGGTGCAGTCTACCTAATCCAGCGGCGCGATGCACCTCTCTCGTCATGCGCGCGCCGCGTGCAGGATGCACGGCACCATAACCGGAAGCTTCCACCGGAAATACCTTTGCGCGACGCGCGGGTTTCGGGAGCCGCGCCGCTATGCTAGATCGTCCCGGCTTCACGGCACGCGTCCCGGTAGCTCAGCCGGATAGAGCAACGGTTTCCTAAACCGTAGGTCAGGGGTTCGAATCCCTTCCGGGACGCCAAGATACTGATTTAATTTGACATTATTAAGATTCGCCGCGCGGCAGGCTGCGCGCCGAGAAATCGCATATCTGCTGCGCAATAGCCGCGACGCGGGCCGCGAGCGGCGAGACGTCGTCCTTGCGGTAGGCCGCGAAATAGCGCAGCGGCGGTATCGCGGGGTCCGTCTTGATCACCCGCAGATGCCCGCGGGCGATCTCCGGCGCGAAATAGCGAGCCGTCAGGAAGGTGACTCCGAGCCCCGCCGCCGCCAGCCCCGCCAGCACGTTCAGGCTGTTGCACTGGACGATGCGGTTGATCTTGAGCCCGTTCGCGCTCGCCCAATCGAGCACCAGCCGCTGCAGCCCGGATCCATGCGTCTGGGTCAGGATCGGGTAGCGGGCGAGCTCGCCGAGCGGGATCGTTCCCTCGGGCGGGCCGAAGCCGGGCGCCGAGACCCATTCGAGCTGGACCGAGTCGAGCGGCAGCCGCATGAGATTGGGCGCCTGCGGCGGATCGAGCCCGATCGCCAGGTCGAGTTCCTTCGCGTCGAGCTTAGTGAACAGCTCGACGCTCGCCGCGACCTCCGGAACCGGCACGACATTCGGATAGTCGCGCTTCATCGCGACCACCAGCTTCGGCAGCCAGGTGAGCGCGACGAGCTCCGTCGTTCCGAAGCGGAAGGTGCCCGAGAAGGTCGCGGCACCGCCCGCCGCCTCGCGGAAGCGCGGCTCCAGCGCCAGCATCTCGGCGGCGATCGGCAGGCTCGCCTCGCCGGCCCGCGTCAGGCGCAGCGCATGGCCGGACCGATCGAAGAGCGACGCCGCGACGGCCGCCTCCAGCTCGAGGATGCGCTTGGAGACGGTCGATTGTGCGAGGTTGAGATGGCGTGCCGCTTCCGTGAATCCGCCGAGCCGGGCCGTCCAGTAGAAGGCCTCGATCTGCTTCAGGCTGGCTGCCATGCCGGCTCCGCGCGCATCTGGAGGATGAAGAAAAGTGATCCTTGTCGAGAAATATATTCTCTTTCTTGCATCGAGGCCACGTCGCATAATTGCCACAAAATCTTTCGGGTCAAAATCTTTCGGGCGAGGAGCTTTCCATGGCGCTGATCGGTCATCGCAGCAATCCGAGCGGTCCGGCGGTGCCTGCAGCGATCCTCGACGATTTCCGCAATGCTGCCGTCTCGATCATCTCGGACGTCATGAACCGCCTGCACGGCACGAAGGCGCTGCGGCCCTATCACCGCTCCGGGCGGCTGGTCGGCACGGCCGTGACGGTCAAGACCCGGCCCGGCGACAACCAGACCCTACATCGCGCCTACGAGCTGCTGCGCCCCGGCGACGTGCTGGTCGTCGACGGCGGCGGCGACCTCACCCAGGCGCTGGTCGGCGAAATCATGATGAGCCGCGCCCGCGCCATGGGCGTCGCCGGCTTCGTCATCGACGGCGCGATCCGCGACGTCGACGCCTTCCTGGCCTCCGATTTCCCCTGCTATGCGCGCGGCGTCACGCATCGCGGCCCCTACAAGACCGGCCCCGGCGAGATCAACGTGCCGGTGGCGGTCGACGGCATGGTGGTGACGCCGGGCGACGTGATCGTCGGCGACACGGACGGCGTCGTCGCCTTCGACCGCGCCGACGCGGCCGAGCTGCTCGCGCTGGTGCGCCAGCAGGAGGAGCGCGAGGCGAATGCCTTGAAGGCGATCGCCGAGGGCCGCGTCGACACCTTCTACATGGGCGCGAAGGCTGCCTCATGAGCACCCCGGCCATTCCCCTCTCGGCCCGCGTCACCCGCATCAAGCCCTCGCCGAGCATGATGGCGCGCCTGCGCGCCCAGGAGCTGAAGGCGCAGGGCCGCGACATCGTCGACCTGACGGCCGGCGAGCCCGATTTCGACACGCCCGCCCATATCCGCGAGGCCGCGAACGCCGCCATGGCGGCCGGCGAGACCCGCTACGCGCCGGTCAACGGCACGCTCCGCCTGCGCAAGGCGATCATCGCCAAGCTCAGCCGCGAAAACGGCGTCGACTACGCGCTCGACGAGATCACGGTCGGCAGCGGCGCCAAGCAGGTGATCTTCAACGCGCTTGCCGCGACCGTCGGCGAGGGCGACGAGGTGATCGTGCCCGCGCCCTACTGGGTC
>JBDHTH010000402.1:0-3734 GCA_039808545.1 Phreatobacteraceae bacterium
TGGCGGCGGGGGGCGTCGAAGGCGTCAGCGGCTCGGCCTGGCCCGAGGATGGCGTCGACGCGGTGCCGAGCTGGGTGTCGGGGCATATCGTCGATCTCTTCGCGCATATCGCGCGCAGCCATACCGTCATCGAGCGCCGGGGCGCCTTCTAGCTTGGTCCAGCAAGGGCAACGATCGTGAATCCGACACTGCCGCCCGAAGAGATCCTCACCCATCGCACCAAGGGGATCCCCGGAGGGACGCTCCCTTTTCCGCTCAAGCGGATCGCGGAGAAGCGATGGAATGTCGCCCGCGGCGACATGCCGCTGCCCCTCGCGATTCTGGATGAGGACACGCTCGCCGCCAACGCCGCCTGGATGCGGGCGTTCTGCGCCGGGCAGGGGGTCTCGATCGCGCCTCACGGCAAGACGACGATGTCGCCGAAGCTCTTCCGACGCCAGATCGAGGATGGCGCCTGGGCGATGACGCTCTCGACGGCGCATCAGGTCCAGGTGGCACGGGATTTCGGAATCGCGCGCATCCTCGTCGCCAATCAGGTGGTCGACGAGCGTTTTCTCGACTACCTCCTCGACGAGCTCGATCGAGACGAGGCGTTTGACGTCCTGGTGCTGATGGATTCGGTCGAAGCCGCCCGCTTCGCGGCGGATCATTGGACGCGCAAGGGGCATCGGCGTGCGCTCGGCATCCTCGTCGAGGTCGGCGTGGAGGGCGGAAGGACAGGAGTTCGCGACCGCGCCGCCGCGATCGCCCTCGCCAGAGAAATAGCTGCCGGCAATGCGCTGGAACTGCGGGGCATAGAGGGGTTCGAGGGCATCTTTCCCGGGCCGGCCGAAGCCAATATCGCGCGCGTGGATGATCTGCTTCGTTCCGTCGCGGATGTGGCGGAAGGATGTGCCGCCGCCGGTCTTTTTCCTGGCGAGATCATTCTGTCGGCCGGCGGCTCGGCCTATTTCGACCGGGTGGTCGCGATCTTCGGGAATGCGCGGCTCGGCCGCGCCGCGCGCATCGTTCTGCGTTCCGGCTGCTATATCGCGCATGACAGCCGGATGTACGCCGACTATTTCGCCTCGCTCGGCGCGCGGGTGCCGGCAGGGACCTTGCCGGCCGATGCGCCGCGGCCCGCGCTCAGGGTTCTTGCCCGCGTGCAGTCCGTCCCCGAGCCCGGGCTGGCGCTTCTTTCGGCGGGCAAACGTGACGTTTCCTATGACATTCATCTGCCGATCGCTACGCATGTCATCCGCTCCGGCGGGCGAGGACCCCTGGAGCCGCTCGCAGGATGCGAGATCTTCGCGCTTGCCGATCAGCACGCTTTCATGCGCAAGCCTGCCGGACTCGACCTGCGGATCGGCAATATCGTGACCCTCGGCATCTCGCATCCCTGCACGACCTTCGACAAATGGGATGTAGTCTACGGCGTCGACGACGCGTTGAATGTCGTCTCGGCCTACAAGACCTATTTTTGAAGGTTTCGACGCTGGGCGCGGTACAGGCTAGACCTCCCGGCTGTCCTTGAAGCGGTACCAGGGCAGGGCAAGGCGCGCGAAGCGGGATACGGGGGTGTGGAAGGGGACCCCGGCCGGCTCGGTCGGGCGAAGCGCGAGCGCGTCGTCCGGGGCACCCTCCACCGCATCGGCCAGCACGGGCGCCATGGCGCAGGCGAGCGCGAGGCCCCGCCCGTTGCAGCCGATCCACGCCACGATTCCGTCGGCGCGGCGATGCAGGTGCGGCAGGCGGTCGAGCGTCATCGCGATGCGGCCGCCCCAGAAGCACTCCATGGAGAAGCTCGGCAGCTCGGGAAAGGCCATCCCGAGCCGCCTTGCGACATGCGCCGGCAGGCGATGCGCTGCGCCGATCTGGACCGCCAGCGCACCGCCGGAGACGAGGCGGCCCTCGCGGTCCTTGCGGAAATAGCGCAGGTCCATGCGCGTGTCCGAGGCCGCCTCGTCGCCCGGCAGGATCGCCTCGGCGAGCGCCCCGAGCGGGGCCGTGGCGGCTTGGTAGGAGGTCACCGGCACGATCGACCGCCTGAGCTCCGGCCAGAGATCGCCCGTATGTGCGGCGGTAGCGAGCACGACCTTGGCAGCGCGCACGCGCCCCTGCGGCGTTTCGACAGCCGAGCCGGCGTCTTCGCGCGCCAGGCGGAGCGCCGGGCTGGTCTCGTGGATGCGCACGCCGTCGGCCGCCGCGCCGCGCGCCAGGCCGAGCGTGAAGGCATAGGGATTGACGTGGCCGCCGCCGCGATGCTCCCAGCCGCCGCAATAGGCGTCTGTGCCGAGGCGGTTCGCCATCGCCCCGGCCGAGAGCGCCGAGGCCGGCGCGCCGACCTCCGCCCATTGGGCCGCGAGGGCCGCGCCGCGCTTCGCGCGTCCGGACGTGTGCGCCGGCTGGAGCCAGCCCGTGCGCCGTGCGTCGCAGTCGATGCCGTAGCGCTCGACGAGCGCCCAGAGCGCGTCGGCCGCATCCCGAACCAACATGATGAAGCGCTCGCCCCGCTCGCCGGGCCAGATGCCGCGGATCGCGGCCGGGCCGTGACGCGTCAGCGCCGAGATCACCTGCCCGTTGGCGCGTCCCGAGGCACCCCAGCCGATCCGGGCGCCCTCGAGCAGCACGACGTCGCGGCCGCGCCGGCGAAGCTCGATCGCGGCCGCGAGCCCCGATATCCCGCCGCCGACGACCACGACGTCGGCCGCAGCCTCGCCCGAAAGGTAAGGCGCCTCGAAGCGTTCGCGCGACAGCGCCCTCCAGAGCGGGGAGGGTGGATCCGACGGCCAGGAATTCATCCCGCCACCGTCATCTTATCGATGCCGTAGATGCGGTCGACGATGACGAGCGCCGCCACAGCCATCAGGAGCTGCACGGTGCTGAGCGCCGCGATCGTCGGGTCGAACTGGTGCTCCAGATAGCTGAGCATCACCACGGGCAGCGTGTTGGTGCCGGGGCTGCCGAAGAAATAGCTGATCGGCAGGTTGTCGAAGGAGGTGAGGAAGGAGAAGAGCGAGCCCGCCAGGATGCCGGGGCGGATGAGCGGCAGCGTGACGTGCCGGAAGACCCCGAGAGGGTTGGCGCCGAGAATGGCCGCGGCCTCCTCGTAGGCTGGCGGAATGCCGGCATAGACCCCCGCCACCGTGCGGATGACATAGGGCAGGCACACGACCGTATGGGTGATCAGCAGCGCGGTGAGCGAGACGCCGATGCCGAGCCAGGAGAGGAAGAAGAGCGAGGCGAAGCCGATGACGATCATCGGCATGGAGAGCGGGGAGAGCAGGAACGTCATCACCGCGTTCGTCCAGGCGGCGCGCGAGCGCACGAGATAGAGACAGGCCGGAACGCCGACGAGGCAGGACAGCAGCGTCGAGCCGATCGCCACCTCGACGCTGACGATCATCGCGTCGATGAACGGGCGATAGGCGACGATGTTGCCGAACCATTTCAGCGACCAGCCGGGTATCGGGAAGGAGACGTAGCCGGCCGAAGTGAAGGAGACGACGACCACCACCAGGATCGGCGCCAGCATGAAGAGGAAGAACAGCACGACGAAGCCGGCGAGGCCGAGATTGATCCAGTCGTAGCGGGGCTTGCCCATGCTCAGCCTCCGCGCCGGCGCACGAGGCGCAATTGCAGGAACAGGCAGAGCACCGCGATCACCAGCAGGATCGTGCTCATGGCGCTCGCCATGCCGAAATCGCGCGTCGTGTTGAACTGCTGGTAGATAAGGAGCGGCAGCGTATGCAGCC
>JBDHTH010000403.1:0-3730 GCA_039808545.1 Phreatobacteraceae bacterium
GCCTTCACGCGTTGCACCGTCTCGGCGATCTTGCCGACGATCGCCGGGTCCGGTACTGCGCTGAGACGCTCCAGCCCGGCCGCATCGCCGATCGGATCGAGCCGCGGACCTTCGCCGGTCTCGAACCAGACACGCTGTCCAAGCGCATGCGGCACGACGAGAATGTCCGAGAACAGGATCGCGGCGTCGAAGCCGAAGCGCCGGATCGGCTGCAAGGTCACCTCGGCGGCCAGCGCCGGCGTGTAGCAGAGGTCGAGGAAACCGCCCGCCTTCTCGCGCACCGCCCGGTACTCCGGAAGGTAGCGGCCCGCCTGCCGCATCAGCCAGACCGGCGGCACGGTCGGCCGATAGCCGTTCAGCAGGTCGAGCAGCGGTTTTCCCGAAGGCAGGGCGAGCGGCACGGTTCTCTCAAATCCTTAAAGCTTGAATCTTGTCTTCGACTCTTAGGGGCGGGGCTTATCGAGATTCCGCCCGCCTCACAAATTATTCACGGGCCGGCACCAGCTCGGAAATACGCATATCGAAATTAAAATACTGATTTCGTTAAATAAAATAGGATATCGATAAAAGCCGAAGCAATCTTTCCACAAACCGGCCGGAACACCTCCCGCCCGTTCATGCTGTGCGTCGCCGGGCCACCTATCCTCAGATGCCGCTTGCAACGCCGCGGCGCGCATGGCCTTGTCCCGTCTTGTCAACAGCCGGATTCACCGCCAAACGCGGCCATCCGCATAGGGCCGGAGCGAGACGCCTGCGCAACGAAAGCTATTTCCATCTGCATCTCGTTTCGGATGCGACCGGCGAGACCCTGATGGCGGTCGGCCGCGCCGCCTCGGCGCGCTACGGCACCGTCTCGCCGATCGAGCACGCCTATCCGCTGATCCGCAACCAGCGCCAGCTCGACCGGGTCCTCACCGCGATCGAGAACAATCCCGGCATCGTGCTCTACACCCTGGTCGAGACCGAGCTGTCGGAGCGGCTGGAGGCGCATTGCAAGGGGCTCGGCCTGCCCTGCATGTCGATCCTCGAGCCTGTCCTGGCCCTGTTCCAGTCCTATCTCGGCACCGAATACACGCCGCGTGTCGGCGGCCAGCACTTGCTCAACGCCGAATATTTCCAGCGTATCGACGCGCTCAACTACACGCTGCTGCATGATGACGGCCAGCATCCGGAGGGGCTTAGCGAGGCCGATGTGGTGCTGCTCGGCGTCAGCCGCACCTCCAAGACGCCGACCAGCATCTATCTCGCCAATCGCGGCGTCAAAACCGCCAATATCCCGCTCGTTCCGGGCATAGAGCCGCCGGCGCAGCTCGAAGAGCTGACCAAGCCGCTGATCGTCGGCCTCACGGCGAGCCCGGAGCGCATCGTCCAGATCCGCCAGAATCGGCTCGAAGGCCTGCACGGCACCGGCCGCGTCGCGGAATCGGACTATGTCGACCGCAACGCGGTGAGCGAGGAGGTCGCGATGGCGCGCCGTCTCTGCGCGCGCCACAACTGGCCGATGATCGACGTCACGCGCCGCTCGATCGAGGAAACCGCCGCCGCCGTCATCGCGTTGCTGCGCGATCGCCCGCCCCAATCATGACCGTCAAGCCGCTGATTCTCGCGAGCAAGAGCGCGGCCCGCGCCGCCATGCTCGCGGCCGCCGGGATTCACGTGAAACTTTTTCCGGCCGACATCGACGAGCGCGCGCTCGAAACCGAGGCGGACCTCACCGATCCGCTGGCGATCGCGCGCCGCCTCGCCGAGGCCAAGGCGCTCGCGGTCTCGCGGCAGCATCCCGGCCATGTCGTGCTCGGTGCCGACCAGACCTGCGCGCTCGGTGCGCGCCGCTTCACCAAGGCGCCGGACGATGCCGCGCTGCGCGATCAGCTCCGCCTGCTGCGGGCCAACACGCATCATCTCCACAGCGCCGGCGCGCTCGCCCGCGACGGGGCCATCCTCGCGACCGAAAGCGACAGCGCCGCGCTGACCATGCGCGCCTTCAGCGATGCGTTTCTCGATACATATATCGCGCGCAACGGCGCGAAGCTGCGCGGCTCTGTCGGCGGCTATCAGCTCGAAGGCGAGGGGGTCCAGCTTTTCGAGCGCATCGAGGGCGATTATTTCACGATCCTCGGCCTGCCTTTCCTGAAGATCCTCGCGGCGCTGCGTGCTGAGGGAATCGTCCAAGAATGACCATAGACCGAAGCGAACAGAACGCCGCCGTCATCGGCCATCCGATCGCCCATTCGCGCTCGCCGATGATCCACAACTATTGGCGCAAGCTGCACGGCGTCGGCGGTCTCTATCGCCGCGCGGACGTGCCGCCGGCCGAGATCGCCCGCTATCTCGCGCAATTCGGCGAAACCGGCCTCGTCGGCGCCAATGTGACGGTGCCGCACAAGGAGGCCGCCTATGCGGCCTCGGTCGATCTCGACGCGGCGGCCCGCGCCATCGGAGCCGTCAATACGCTCGTTTACACCGAGGGCGGCCTCCATGGCCGCAACACCGACGCCCACGGCTTCATCGCCAATCTCGACGACCGC
Organism: Phreatobacteraceae bacterium; assembly: GCA_039808545.1. GTDB lineage: Bacteria > Pseudomonadota > Alphaproteobacteria > Rhizobiales > JBDHTH01 > JBDHTH01. Next base: position 2,529 of record JBDHTH010000403.1, read on the forward strand.
CTGCCGGGCTGGGATGCCGCGATCCGCCCCCTCATGCTGCTCGGCGCCGGTGGGGCGGCGCGTGCCGTGCTGCACGGGCTGCTCACGCGCGGTTTCGACCGGATTTATGTGGTCAACCGCACGCTCGACCGGGCCGAGGCGCTGCGGCGCGATTTCGGCGCGGCGATCGCGCCGCTGCGCTGGGACGATCTCGGCGGACGGCTCGGCGATTGCGGCCTGCTCGTCAATTCGACATCGCTCGGCATGACCGGCAAGCCGCCGCTCGACATCGACCTCGCGCCGGCCGGCGCCGATCTGCTGGTCAACGACCTCGTCTATGCGCCGCTCGAAACGCCGTTGCTCGCCGCCGCCCGCCGCCGCGGCCTGCGAGCCGCCGACGGGCTCGGCATGCTGCTGCACCAGGCCGCCCCCGCCTTCGCGGCCTGGCATGGTGTGATGCCGGCCGTTACGCCGGAATTGCGCGCCATGGTCGAGGCCGACCTCTATCCCGTTAAGGCCTGACCATGCTGGTCCTCGGCCTCACGGGCTCGATCGGCATGGGCAAATCGGTCACCGCCGCGCTGTTCCGCGAGGCCGGCGTGCCGGTCCATGACGCCGACGCGGCCGTGCATCGCCTCTATGCGGGCGCCGCGGTGGCGCCGATCGAGGCGGCGTTTCCGGGCACGACCGCGAACGGCGCCGTCGACCGCCCCCGCCTCGCGTCTCGCGTCCTCAACGATGCCGCCGCGCTGAAGCGCCTGGAGGGCATCGTGCATCCCCTCGTACAAGCCGCGAAGGCTGAATTCCTCGCCGCCGCGCGCGCCGCCGGCCATCCGATAGCGGTCGTCGATATCCCGCTGCTCTTCGAGACCGGCGGCGACGCGCAGGTCGACGCGGTCGTCGTCGTCAGCGCGCCGGCCGAGATCCAGCGCCGGCGCGTCCTTAGCCGGCCCGGCATGACCGAGGACAAGTTCCACGCCATCCTTGCCAAGCAGCTCCCCGATGCCGAAAAGAGGAAGCGCGCGCATTTCACCATCGATTCCAGCCGCGGCGTCGCGGCGGCGCGCCGTCAGGTCCGCGACATCCTGCGCGCCGCGGCCGCGATGGGCTAGAGCCTGCTCCCTTCAAACGGTTACGTTTGAAGGGTCAAAGCAGTCTCTCATTCTCAGGAATAGATAGGACCGTTCCGGACCATGCGTGAGATCGTCCTCGACACCGAAACC
>JBDHTH010000404.1:0-3727 GCA_039808545.1 Phreatobacteraceae bacterium
GGCTTCCTGGTCTTCATCAACATCCTGATCTTCCTGCTCGCCTTCTTCCTCGACTTCTTCGAGCTCGCCTTCATCATCATCCCGCTGATCGGACCGGCGGCCGAGAAGCTCGGCATCGACCTGATCTGGCTCGGCGTGATGCTCGGCGTTAACATGCAGACGAGCTTCATGCATCCGCCCTTCGGCTTCGCGCTGTTCTACCTGCGCTCGGTGGCGCCGCGCCTGCCCTATGTCGACAAGATCACGGGCAAGCGGATGGAGCCGGTGCTGACCGGCCAGATCTACTGGGGCGCCGTGCCGTTCGTGGTGATCCAGTGCATCATGGTGGCGCTGGTCATCCTCGTTCCCTCGATGGTCATGCACTACAAGTCGAGCGGCGTGACGATCGATCCGGCGGCCGTGCAGAAGCAGCTCGACAGCCTGCCGATGCCGTCCATCGACCTGCCGGATCTCAGCCAGCCGCCGAAGATCCAGTAAGGCTCGGCCTGGCCGTTCATGGAGCTTGCCAGCCCGCCGCGCCGATCAGCGGCACGAAGGCGACCGCGCCGAGATCCTCCTCGTCGAAACGGTCCTCGGCGGTGCGCGTGATCCGCAGGAGCTGCTGGCTGCGGCGGCTCCGCCCGACCGGGATGACGAGCCGGCCGCCGATCGCGAGCTGGGCGGCGAGGGCCGGAGGGCTATCCGGCGCGCCGGCCGCGACGATGATCGCGTCGTAAGGGGCGCCGGCCGCGTGGCCGAGCGTGCCGTCGCCGGTCACCACCAGGACATTGCCCTGGCCGAGCGCGGCGAGGCGCCGGCGGGCGCGCTGCGCCAGCTCGGGCAGGCGCTCGACGGTCACCACCTTGCGGGCCAGCGATCCGAGCACCGCCGCGCCGTAGCCCGAGCCGGTGCCGATCTCGAGGACGCTGTCGTCGGGGTTGATCCGGGCGGCCTCCGCCATACAGGCGACGATGAAGGGCTGCGAGATGGTCTGTCCCGCGCCGATCGGCAGCGGCGCGTCCTCATAGGCCTCGGCCGCGAGGGAAGCGTCGACGAACGCCTCGCGCGGAATGGCGCGCATCGCGGCGAGCACGGCGGGATCGGTCACGCCGCGCGCCGCGATCTGCGCGTCGACCATCGTTCGGCGCGCCTTTTCGGCATCGGATCGGTTCGGCTTGTCCGGCATGTGGCGGCCCGCCCGGCCTCGTCGCGGATTGCAAGCGCCACCATAGCGCAAACATGCCCGGCCGGCCGGTCTTTGCGCGAAGGCGTAGGGCGGCGCTACCCGCCGAGCTGGAAACGCTCGAAGCGGGCCATCTCGTCGTCGACGGCGCGGCGCGTCTCGGCATCGACGCCTGCCAGCCAGGTCCATTTCTGGATCAGCAGCCTGCCGCCGGCGCGGTCGGTCTTCAGATCCGCGACCGCGACGATCGCGTCGCCCGCCAGCACCGGCAGGCCGAAATAGCCGTGGACGCGCTTTTCCTTCGGCAGATAGGCCTCGAACAGGTGGTCGTAATCGAAGAACAGCTTCAGGCGCTTCCTCTGAATGATCAGCGGATCGAAGGGCGAGAGGATATGGACGCGCGGCGCCGCCTCGGCCGGCGCCGTCTCCAGCGTCTCGGGCTCGGCCCAGTGGAGCTGCTTGCCGGCGCCCTCGATCGCGACCGGCACGAGGCGCTTGGCGCGCACCCGGCTCTCGATGCGCTCCAGCAGCGCCGGCTTGGTGGAGGCCGCGAGATGGCAGGCCGAGTCGAGGCTGACGAGGCCCTGCGCGCGCAGCGCCCGGTCGAGCGTATAATCGAGGATCTGCCGCTCGGTGGCTGGCTTCGGCCGGCTCTCCCAGCCGAAATGCCGCTCCATCAGCTCGTAGGTCTTCAGCATGCCGGCGCGGGCGCTGATGGTCAGCGCGCCGGTGTAGAAGGCGAGCTGCAAGGCGCGCTTGGACGGCTTGCGGCTCGCCCAGGGATGGACCTTGTCGACGAGCTCGTCATCCTCGATGTCGCGGATGGTCAGCGGCCCGCCCTTGCGGATCAGCGTCATCACCTTCCTCGTCTCGGCCGGCGTGACGGTGCCGAACCAGGGGCTCGGCGCGTCGCGATAGCGGCGCATCGCCGGCAGGAAGAAGCGGATATCGGCCGCCGGGATATAGGCGAGCGCATGCGTCCAGTATTCGAAGACCGACTTGTCGACCGACTGCGCCTCGGCGAGGTCGGCGCGGCGATAGGCCGGGATGCGCGAGAACAGGATATGGTGATGGCAGCGCTCGACGACATTGATCGTGTCGATCTGCACATAGCCGAGATGGGCGACCGCGCGGGCGGTCGCGGCCGGTCCTTCGCCGAAGGGCGCAATCTCGTCGAGGCGCTGGGCGCGCAGCCAGATGCGGCGCGCCTCGGCCTTGGTCAAGGCAAGGGGTTTTCTGGGACGTGGCGGCATGGCGCGAGGCTAGCCCAAGATCGCGCCGGACGGAATCGGTCGTGCGTTCGGCCCCGATCTTTCGGCACGGAAAATCCGCGTGCGGCTCCTAAGGAGCCCGCCGCATGTCGTCGTCGAGATAGTACCATTGCGCGAGATTGGCGCGGATGATCGGCTCTATCCGCGCGTTGAGGATCGCGACGTCGTCCTCGACCGAACCGGCCGCCTCGGGCAGCACGAAGCGGGGCAGGAAGGTCAGGCGAAAGCGGCTCCGCCGCCCGAGGCGCACCACGTAGCAGGTCACGATGCCGGCGCCGGTGGCGCGGGCGAGGCGGGCCGCGACCGCGAGATTGCCCTTCAGATGCGGGGCGCGGCCGAACAGCGGCGCCATCGCGATGCCGCCCTTGGCCTCGTCGCCCGCGAGGATGAGGGGCGTGTCGGCTTGCAACGCCTTCAGCGCGCGGCGGGCCGCGACGACGCCGGGCGGCACGCCCTCGATGCCGAAGCGCGCCCGCGTCTCGCGCGCGATGGCGTGATGCAGCGGATTGGCGGGCGGGTCGTAGATCAGGGTCGCGGGGCCGGCGAAGCGGCCGACCGCGTCGAAGATGATCTCCCAATTGCCGAGATGCAGGAGCTGGAAGATCGTCCGGCCGTTGGCGCGCACCGCCTCGGCATGCTCGCGCCCGACGATCTCGACGCGGCCCGCGTCGATCAGCCGGTCGATGGTCGCGAACTCGCCCATCAGCCGGCCGATATTGTCCGAGAAGGTCGCGACGCCGGCGTCGAGCGCGACCGCGTCCAGCTCCGGGTGGTGCAGGGCGAGGTTGCGGCGGGCGCCGTCGAGGATCGTGCCGAGATTGCGCCGCATGTTGCGGCGGACGACCCGCGTGCTGATCGCCGGCGCCCAGTCGAGCGGCGCGCGCCGCATGATATGCAGCATCGTGACCTCGAAGCCGTCGCGCAACCTGTCGCGGAGCGTGCGCGGGGCGCTTTCCCCGCTCACGACCAGGCCGAAAGCGTGACCGGCATGCCCTCGCGCGGGCGCAATGTCAGCCGGCAAACAGGCTCGACGCGGTAGTCCTCGCGGATGCGGATCCGGTGGCGCTGCGCGATCGTCGCGAGGCACAGCACCGCCTCGGTCATGCCGAAGGCGAGGCCGGCGCAGATGCGCGGGCCGATCGCGAAGGGGATGTAGCTGTAGGCCTGCGGTCGCTCCGGCCCGAGGAAGCGCTCCGGGCGGAAGAGATGGGCGTCGGGCCAGAGATCCTGGGCGCGGTGCAGCAGCCAGGGCACGACCAGCACGAGCGCCGCCGGCTCGACCGCGATGTCGCCG
>JBDHTH010000405.1:0-3696 GCA_039808545.1 Phreatobacteraceae bacterium
GCCGGCGCGGGCCGGCATGGTGCTCAACGAGGACATGATCGTCGAGATCGTCAGGCCCGGCACCGGCGATCCGGTCGGGCCGGGCGAGATCGGCGAGATCGTCGTGACGACGCTCGATCCGACCCATCCGATCGTCCGCCTGGCGCTCGGCGACCTTACCGCGACGCTGCCCGGCGCCTCGCCCTGCGGGCGGACCAACCAGCGGATCAAGGGCTGGCTCGGCAGGGCCGATCAGACCGCCAAGGTGAAGGGCATGTTCGTGCGCCCGACGCAGATCGCCGAGATCGCGCGCCGGCATCCGGAGCTCGGGCGGCTGCGCCTCGTCATCACCCGCAGGGGCGAGCAGGACGCGATGACGCTGAAGGCCGAGACCGCGAACGGGGCGGCGCCCTCGGCGAGCGCGGTCGCCGAGACCATGCAGGCGATCCTGAAGCTGAAGGGCGAGGTGGCGCTGGTCGGACCGGGCTCGCTGCCGCTCGACGGCAAGGTGATCGCCGACGAGCGGCCGGTCGGCTGACGGTCAACCCAATTTGAGCTTCAGCCGGCCGTCGATCGCGGGGGCGATCGCGGCGGCGGCGCGCAGATGCGCGATGACCTGCTGCGCGACCGTCCGGCCGGTCTTGTCGTCGACCAGCACCGTGCCCTCGCCGAGCATTTTATAGCCGTCGCCGCCCATCAGCATGAAGTCGGTGGTCGCGATCTTCAGCTTGCGGTCCGGGGCGAGCGGGGCGCCGTCATAGGCGAGCTGGAGGACGCGCTGGCCGGGCGGGCGCGTCATGTCGGCCTCCACCATCAGGCCCGAGATCACCGGGAAGCGGCCCGAGCCGTCCTCGTAGCGCGACAGCCCGTTCTCCAGGGCGGCCCGGACATGCGTGCCGTCGAGCTCGACCAGCACGACGCGGTTCGGATAAGGCAGCTCCGTCACGATGTCGCGGTAGCGCAGCACGGTGCCGGCCCTGTAGAAGCGGCCGCCGCGGATGATGCCGCCGTTGACGAGCGCCGCGTCGGCGCCGGTCGTGGCGCGCAGCGCGTCGGCGAGGAGGTTGCCGAACACCGTCTCGCGCGTGCGCACGACGGCCTCGCGCGTGTCGAGGTCGCTCTGCGTGGTGCCGACGGTGGCCTCCAGCTCCAGCGACAGCGAGGCCTGGTAGGTCAGGATGCGGGACGCGATGCCCTGGTCGGGCGTCACCGACGCGGTGTCGATGATCCGGAAGCGCGGCACGAAGCTGATCCGCCGCTCGCGCGCCTGGCCGGCCGTGTTGATGACGAGGTCGATCGCGACCACGTAGTCGCCGTCGGTCTTGGATTCGGCGAAGACGCTGCGCCCGTCATATTGCAGCACCAGCTCGTGATCGTCGCCCGAGAAGATGATCTCGGCGGCGCGGGTGTCGAGGAGCTTGGAATCGGCGCTGCGATCGGTATGGGCGAGGAGCACGATCAGGTCGGCGCCGGCGGCGCGCCGCTCGGCCGCGACGCGCGCGAAGGTCGCCTCGCTCGGGCCGAAGACGAGGTCGCCGGCCCGCGACTTGGTGCCGGTCGCCTCCGACGCGATGCCGACGACGGCGAGGCGGACGCCGCCGACCTCCTTCTCGATGTAATCCGCAAGGCCGCGCAGCGGCTTGCCGGAGCCGTCGCGGATATTAGCGCCGATGAAGGGAAAGCGCGCCTCCGCGACCCGCTTCTGGAAGGCGTCGAGGCCGTAGTCGAATTCGTGGTTGCCCGGCACCATGGCGTCGAAGCCGATGGCGTTCATCACGTCGATGACATGGGCGCCGTCATCGAGGCTGGACAGGACCGAGGGCGGAATGGCGTCGCCCGCATGCAGCAGCAGCGTCGCGGCGTTGCGCTGCCTTTCGCTCTTGACCGCGGCGGCCAGCCGCGCCAAACCGCCACGAGCCTGACCGTCGACGCCGTTGGCCTCGTCGAGCCGGTCGTAGTCGCTGGTGAGCAGCAGCGTGATCGTCGTCGTCTCGGCCCGCGCGGGCCAGGCGCCGAGCGCCAGCACCGCGACACTGCCGGTCACGACGGTGCGGCGCGAGGGATGACGCATGCGGCCTCCGGTCCTTCCGTTTCGGGCCCTGCCCGACACGGCGATACTGGCGCGGGGAACGGTTCTGCCGCAAGGCCATTTGGCGTCAACGGCATTTGGCATCGGCGATGCCGCGATGGAGAGCGAAGTTGGATCTGGACATCAAGCGTCTCGACGATGCCACGGCGCGCCCCGCGCGCCTGCCGGCCGACCATGTGCGCGTCGCGACGGGCAAGATCGGCGTGCTGCTCCTCAACCTCGGCACGCCGGACGGCACCGATTACTGGTCGATGCGGCGCTATCTGAAGGAGTTCCTCTCCGACCGGCGCGTCATCGAGACCAACCGGCTCCTGTGGTGGCCGCTGCTCAACCTCGTGATCCTGACCACGCGCCCCGGCCGCAAGGGCAAGGACTACGCCTCGATCTGGAACACGGAGCGCGACGAGGGGCCGCTGAAGACCATCACGCGCGGCCAGAGCGAGGGGCTCAGCGCCCTGCTGAAGGACGAGCGCATCATCGTCGACTGGGCGATGCGCTACGGTAACCCCTCGACCGAGGATCGGCTGAAGGCGCTGCAGGCTAAGGGCTGCGAGCGCATATTGCTGGTGCCGCTCTATCCGCAATATGCCGCCGCGACCTCGGCGACGGCCTGCGATCACGCGTTCCGCGCGCTGATGAAGATGCGCTGGCAGCCGGCGATCCGCGTCGCGCCGGCCTATCACGACGAACCGGCCTATATCGACGCGATCGCGCGGAGCCTGAAGGCGGGTCTCGCCAAGCTCGATTTCGAGCCCGAGGTGATCCTCGCCTCGTTCCACGGCGTGCCGAAATCCTACCTGCTGCGCGGCGACCCTTATCACTGCCATTGCCACAAGACGGCGCGGCTGCTGCGCGAGGCGACGGGGCTCGGCGACAAGCTGAAACTCACCTTCCAGTCCCGCTTCGGGCCGGAGGAGTGGTTGCAGCCCTACACCGACAAGACCGTCGAGGCGATGGCCAAATCGGGCGTCAAGCGGATGGCGATCATCGCGCCGGGATTCTCGTCGGATTGCCTCGAGACGCTCGAGGAGCTCGATGTCGAGAACCGCCACATCTTCACGGAGAATGGCGGCGAGCGCTTCGCCTATATCCCCTGCCTCAATGACAGCCCCGACGGCGTGGCGCTGATCGAGACGCTGGTGCGCCGGGAGCTCTCGGGCTGGGTGTGAGCCCCTACGTCTCCACCAGCCCGGTCGTCTCGCCGCTGGCGCGGGAATCCGCATTGCCGTGCGGGCGGGCGAGGTATTCGGTGCCGGCCATCTCGATGAGGCGCGAGACGGTGCGATGGAACGCGAAGGCTTCGTTGCCCTCCTCGGCGCGGTAGAGCTCGGCGGGCGGGGCGGCGGCGCTCGCCAGCAGCTTCACGTTGTTGTCGTAGAGTGTGTCGATCAGCGTGATGAAGCGCTTGGTGGTGTTGCGCTGCTCGGCCTTCAGCACCGGGATGTCGTCGACGATCAGCGTGTGGAACGCGTGCGCGATGGCGAGATAGTCGAGCGAGCCGAGCGGTCGGTCGCAGAGTTCGGCGAAGCTGGCACGGCCGACGCCCTCGAAAGCGGCCGGGATGACCACTTCACGGCCCTTCAGCGGAAGCTTTCGCGGGCGCGGCGTGGCGCCGCCCGAGAGGCTCG
>JBDHTH010000406.1:0-3689 GCA_039808545.1 Phreatobacteraceae bacterium
GAGGCGCCGGCGTGAGAATCGCGTAGAGGATCTCCGCGTGAGGGAAACACCGGACGCCGTCCAGTCGATCATCGAGGCCGCGGCCTTCCGCCGGCGGGTCGCCGAACGATTGTCGCTCAGCGCGCCGCCCGGCGAGCGCGACGGGCTGGTGGAGACGCTGCGGCTCGATCCGCGCGGCGATCACGAGATCGACCCGGAGCTCAAGGCGCTGATCCATGGCCGCAAGCTGCGCGAAGCGGCGGTGCTGATTCCGGTCGTCGATCGGGGCGAGGCGATGGTGCTGCTGACCGAGCGGGCCGGGCATCTGCGCGATCATTCCGGCCAGGTGGCGTTTCCGGGCGGCAAGATCGACGAGGCCGATGCCGGGCCGGTCGAGACCGCGCTGCGCGAGGCCGAGGAGGAGATCGGCCTCGACCGCCGCCTCGTGACGCCGATCGGCCTGCTCGACGTCTATCTCTCGGCGACCGGCTACCGGATCCAGCCGGTGGTGGCGATCGTCGCGCCCGATTTCGCCCTGACGCTCAACCACGACGAGGTCGCGGACGCGTTCGAGGTGCCGCTCGGCTTCCTGATGGACATCGCCAATCACCGTGCCGACGAGCGGGAATGGCGCGGACGCCTGCGCCGCCACCTCGCGATCCCGTTCGGCGAGCGCTATATCTGGGGCGTGACCGCCGGTATCCTGAAAATCCTTCAGGAGCGGATATGCGATTGAAGGCGCGATGCCCAGACTGGTTGCCGAGCTGCTGCTGTTCTTCGTGCCGTTCATCGCCTACGGCCTCTGGCTGTGGGCGACGCAGCGCTCGCCCTGGCTGCGCGACCATTGGCAGCGGGGGCCGCTGATGTGGCTGGCGATCGCCGGCCTCGTCATCGTCGGGCTCAGCCTTGCGGCCCTGGCGGCGCGCGAGCGCCACAGGCCGGGCTCCGAATACCGTCCGGCCGAGCTGCGCGACGGCCAGCTCGTGCCCGCCGAGACACGGTGAGCGCGCGGCTCGACCCGGCGGCGCTCGGCGGCGCGCCGCTCATGGCGCTGCTCGCCTGCCTCGATCGCGACGGCGAGGCGGCGCGGGTGGTCGGCGGCGCGGTGCGCGACGGGCTGCTGGGGCTGCCGGTCCGCGAAATCGACGTCGCGACCACGGCGCTGCCCGAAATCGTCATGGCGCGGGCCGACGCGGCCGGTTTCCGCAGCGTGCCGACCGGCATCGCGCATGGCACCGTCACGGTCATCGCCGGGGGCGTGCCCTTCGAGGTGACGACCTTGCGCGAGGATGTCGAGACCGACGGGCGCCATGCGGTGGTGCGGTTCGGCCGCGACTGGGCGCACGACGCGGCGCGGCGCGACTTCACCATCAATGCGCTCTCGGTCGACCGCAGCGGCCATGTCCACGACCTCGTCGGCGGTCTGGCGGATCTGGCGGCGCGGCGGGTGCGCTTCATCGGCGATGCGCATGCGCGGATCCGCGAGGACTATCTGCGCGCGCTGCGCTTCTTCCGCTTCACGGCGCGCTATGCGGCGGGCGCGATCGATCCGGACGGGCTCGCTGCGGTGATCGGCGAGCAGGAGGGGCTCGACAGGCTGTCGCGCGAGCGGGTCGGCGCCGAGATCCTCGGTCTCCTCGGGGCGCCGCATGTGCTGGCGATGCTGGAGGCGATGGAGGATGCGGGAATCACGCTGAGGGTCTTCGCGGGAGTCACCTGCCGGCCGGTCCTGGCGCGGCTGATCGCGATCGAGGCGGCCGCGGGTCTGCCGGCCGACCCGGTGCTGCGGCTCGCCGCCTATGGCGTCGCGGTGCGCGAGGATGCGGAGCGGCTGAAGCATCGGCTGAAGCTGTCGAACGCCGCCGCCGGGCGGCTCCTGGCGGGCGTCGACCGCGCTTGGCCTGAAATCTCGGAAACGGCCGCAAAGGCGCTGCTCTACCGGCTCGGTCCGGAGGCCTTTGCCGATATGGCGGCGCTCGGCTTCGCGCGCAGCGGCGCCGCGCCGGACGATCGGGCCTGGGCGGACCTCCTGTCGCTGCCGCGCCGCTGGCGGGCGCCGTCCCTGCCGTTCAGCGCCGACCGGCTGATCGCCGTGGGGCTCCGCCCCGGTCCGGGGCTCGGGCGCGCCATGCGCCTCGCGGAAGCGCGATGGGTGGCGGCCGGCTTTCCGCAGGACGAGGCGGCGCTCGCGCGGATCATCGCCGAATCGGCCGCGGCGGCGCGAGAAGGATAGCGACAGCGGCCTCGCCTATAGAAATCCTTTCTAGGTGGATTTATCGCGGAACCTTCTTTCGGGCCGGACGTTGTCCCAGCACTTGGCGCAGGGAGGGACATCGCGTGGGCAAGGGATTGCTGTTGTGGCTGATCGGTATACCGCTGCCGCTCATCGTCATTGCTTATCTTCTCGGATATTTGCACTGACCGCAGCGTGATTCAGAACAAATTCTGAAAGCAGTTTTGAATTACGAATGCGATTTCATTTACGCAGGACCCGGGCTTAGCGCTCGGGTTCTTTTTGGCGCGCGCCTCGCGGCGATTCCGTTCTTCCCGGTCCCCGCAGCCATGCTAGGCTGTCGCGGGCGGCAAATGGGGCGGAACCGGTGAGACGCTTCCTCAAGGGGCTGGCAATCTTCATCCTCGGCGCGATCCTCGGCGTGGGCACCGGGACGGCGGCCGGGTTCTTCGTCTTTCCCTACGTATTTCCGCCGCCCGTCGCCAACGAGGCGCTGGCGCCGACCGATCCGGCGCGTCCCGTCGCCATCGGCAGCTTCATCCACGCCAACACCTACGACCCCCTCCATTGGGGGCGGGGACGGGTCAGCGTCTATCAGACGGCGGTGTTCCTGGAGGCGGATTTCGAGGTCGCGCCGGGGCCGAACTATTTCGTCTATCTGGTGCCCAAGCCCGATGTGCGCAGCAGCGCCGACGTGAAGGGCGCGAAGATCCTCAATCTCGGCCAGCTCCGCTCCTTCAAGGGCAGCCAGCGCTATGCGATCCCGCCCGGCACCGATCTCGGCCATTACGCGAGCGTGGTGATCTGGTGCGAGCATTTCGGCACGCTGATCTCGCCCGCCGCGCTGAGCGTGATGCGGCTGCAGTAGTTACGGCCAGCGGGCGAGGGGCGGGAGCGAGGAAAGGATCGATTCGACGTTGCCGCCGGTCTTCAGCCCGAAGATCGTGCCGCGATCGTGCAGCAGGTTGAACTCCACGTAGCGGCCGCGCCGCACGAGCTGCTCGTCGCGGTCGGCCTCGGTCCAGGGCGCGCCCATGTTGGCGCTGACGATCTCGGGGTAGATCGCGAGGAAGGCCTCGCCGACATCGCGCACGAAGGCGAAATCGGCCGAAAAATCGCCGCTGTCGAGATAGTCGAAGAAGATGCCGCCGATGCCGCGCGGCTCGTTCCGGTGCTTCAGGAAGAAATACTCGTCGCACCAGGCCTTGTAGCGGTCGTAATCGGCGACGGCGTGCGGCGCGCAGGCCTGCCGCATGGCGGCGTGGAAGGCGCGCGTGTCGGCGTCGTCCTGCGTGCGGCGCCGATCCAGCACCGGCGTCAGGTCGGCGCCGCCGCCGAACCAGGCGCGGCTCGTCACGACGTGGCGGGTGTTCATGTGCACGGTCGGCACGTTCGGATTGTAGGGGTGGGCGATCAGCGAGATGCCGGAGGCCCAGAAGCGCGGATCCTCCGACGCGCCGGGGATCTGGGCGCGGAA
>JBDHTH010000407.1:0-3684 GCA_039808545.1 Phreatobacteraceae bacterium
CCGCTGCCGTTCCGCAATCCCGTCAACGCCATCCTCGTGCAATGGCCCGGCCGCACCGTGCTGCTCGACGCCGGCTCGGGCCGGCTTATGGACGAGACCTGCGGGCGCCTGCCCGAGGCGATGGCGGCCGCGGGCGTCGCGTCGCAGGACGTCGACGCCATCTTGATGACGCATCTGCACAGCGACCATATGGGCGGCCTCCTCGACGAGGACGGCAAGCCGGCCTTCCCGAACGCCGAGGTTTTCGTATCGAAAGGGGAGGCGGATTTCTGGTTCGACGAGGCCAACGCCGCTGCCCTGCCGGAGCGCTCGCGCTACCGCTTCCCGCGCGGCCGCGCCTGCACCGCGCCCTATGGCGATCGGCTGCGCGTCTTCGACGGCGCCGATCCGCTGCCGGGCATCGAGGCCGTGCCGATGCCGGGCCACACGCCGGGCCATACCGGCTACATGATCGGCACGGGCGCCGCGGCCCTGCTCGTCTGGGGCGACCTGATCCATGTGCAGGAATTGCAGATCCCCGAACCGGACGCGCATTTCGTCTTCGACCTCGATGCGCGCCAGGATGTCGCGACGCGCCGCGCGGTGCTGGAGCGCGCCGCCCGCGAAGGTTTCCTCGTCACCGGCATGCACATGCATCTGCCAGGCTTCGGCCGCGTCCTGCGCGACGCCGACGGCCGCTACGCCTTTCAATCCGCCCTATGGTCGCGGGACCTGTGACGATCGGCCCGACCTCGCATTCAACGGAGACACTTTCCCATGGCTAACATCATCGTCGTCGGCGCGGGCGTCGTCGGGACATCGGTCGCTTATCGCCTTGCGAAAGCCGGCGCCAAGGTCACGGTCCTGGAGGCGACGCATGTCGGCGGGGGCACTTCGAGCTGCTCCTTCGCCTGGACCAATTCCTGCAACAAGGCGCCGCGCTCCTATCACGAGCTCAACGTTGCCGGCATGAAGGCGCATGCGGCGCTGAAGGAGGAGTTCGGCGCGACGCCGTGGTGGCATGGCGGCGGCCGCGTCGAATGGAAGGCGCCCGAGGAGTGGGACGATCACCGGGTCAAGGTCCAGCGACTGAAGGATTGGGACTATGCGGTCGAGTGGATCGATGCCAAGCAGCTCCTCGAGCTTGAACCCGACATCGCGCCGGAAGCGGTCGGCGATGCGCCTGTCGCCTGGTATCCGGAGGATGGCTGGCTCGACACGGTGGTCTATGCCACCGCGATGATGAACGCGGCGCGCAAGCTCGGCGCCACGCTCAGGACCAAGACCCGCGTGACGGGCCTCGTCGTGGAGGGCGGCACGGTGAAGGGCGTCAGGACCGCGGCGGGCGAGACGCTCGGCGCCGATATCGTCGTGAACTGCACGGGGCAGTGGGCGAACGACACCGTCGGCACGAGCGCCCCGAACGTGCCGCTTGCGCCGACGGTCGGGTTCCTCGTGTTCACGCCGCCCGTGCCGACCGCCGTGCAGCGCGTCTGCGCCGCGCCAGACTGCGACTTCCGGCCCGACGGTGCGGGCCGGCTGATGGTCCATTCCGGGCCGGCCGACGCGGTCGTCAACCCGGAGCTGACCGACCATCCGGGCCTCGAGCAAGCGGCGCAGATGATGGAGCTGCTGTCCACCGTGCTGCCGGCCCTCGCCGGCATCAAGGCGGAGGCATCGCGCGTCACCAAGCGGCCGATCCCGCAGGACGGGCTGTCGGCGATCGGCGAGCTGCCGGGCCTGAAGGGCTATTACCTGATGGTGACGCATTCGGGCGCCACCCTCTCGCCCGCGCTCGGCGCCATGGCGGCGGACGAGATCGTCAACAGCGTCAAGCGCCCCGAGCTGGCCGATTTCCGCCCCGCGCGGTTCTTCTGAGCGATCTCGGCCTGGCGGATAGCCCGAGATCGCCGCGTCACGGGTAGGGGGCTCCGATGGAGGCCTCCAGCGGGTCCTCAAAGCACCGCGCGACGGCTACACGAGGCGCCTCCGGCCAAGCGAGGCCTTGGAGCGCATCACCGTGAGGTGACGCGCTGGCCTTGCCGAATGATCGAGTTCAGGAACTGGCGGCGCATCAGGCTGCCAGTTTGCGGCTGCGCCTTTGCGACGCCTCGAGGTGCCTCGCCCGATACTCTATCTCGGCCGCAGGCGCGGCACGGCGCGGAGCAAGGCTCGCGTATAATCCTCCTGGGGGTCCTGGAAGATCCGCTCGGTCTCGCCTGCTTCCACGAGCCGACCGCCCTGCATGATGGCGACGCGGTCGGCGAATTGCCGAACCGTTCCCATGTCGTGCGAAATGAACAGGAAGGTCAGCCCGCGCTCCTCCTGGAGATCCGCCAGCAGGTTCAACACTTGCGCGCGTACCGAGACGTCGAGCGCCGACACCGCCTCGTCCGCGATGATGAAGCGCGGCGAGAGCGCCAGAGCGCGCGCGATGGCGATACGCTGGCGTTGCCCTCCGGAGAACTGATGCGGATAGCGGTCCGCATATTCCGCTTTCAGGCCGACGCGCCGCAGGAGGTCCACCGCAAGATCGCGACGTTCGGAGGGCGTCATCAGGCCGTGAATGGCCGGCCCGTCCGCGATGGCGTCGCCGACGCGCCGGCGCGGATTGAGGGAGGCGTATGGATCCTGGAAGATCGTCTGGACCTCGCGGCGAAAGCGCATCAGCGCATCGCCTGCGAGAATGCCCACATCCTGCCCGTCATAGAGGATGCGTCCGGCGCTCGGCGTGTCGAGCCGCGCCACGCAGCGGCCGAGCGTGCTCTTGCCGGAGCCCGACTCCCCGACGATCGCCAGGGTTCGGCCTTCCGGCACCTCGAGCGTGATGCCCTGAACCGCGTGAACCGTCTCGACCGCGCGACCGAGCCAGGAGCGGCGGGTGACGAAATCCCGCTTGAGCTCCGTCACCTGAAGCAGCGGGCGGCCATCGGCCGGCATCACCGCTTCCTCGCTCGCCCGCGCGGCGGCATAGCGCCGAGACCGGCCGGCCACGGGCGCGTCCTCCGCGGCCTCGGGCATCACATCCGCGATCGTCGTGAACCGCCGGCCGGGGACGCGGGGCGCGTCGACATCGGGCGCCGCCGCAAGCAGCGCCCGTGTGTAGGGATGCTCCGGCGCCGAGAAGATCTTCCCGACCGGCCCCTGCTCGACGATCCTGCCCCGATAGAGCACGACGACGCGGTCGGCGATCTGGGCGACCACGCCGAGATCGTGCGTCACGAAGAGGACGGCTGAGCCCAGTTCCTTGCGCATGTCGAAGAGCAGGTCGAGGACCTGGGCCTGGACGGTGACGTCGAGCGCCGTCGTCGGCTCGTCGGCGATGATGAGGTCGGGGGAGGCCGCGCAGGCGATGGCGATCATCACCCGCTGACGCATGCCGCCCGACAATTCATGCGGGTAGGCGCGGGCACGTGCCGCCGGCTCGCGGATGCCGACGCGGTCGAGCAGCGCGATGGCCCTCCCGGCCGCCTCGGCGGGCGAAAGGCCGGCATGGATGCGGAGCACCTCGGCGATCTGGTCGCCGACCCGCCGCGCCGGATTGAGGGCGGTCATCGGCTCCTGGAACACCATGGCGATCCCGGCGCCGCGGATGCGGTTCATCTCCGCCTCGGGCAGGGCGAGAAGGTCGCGGCCCTTGAACGCCACCGCGCCCGAGACCTCACCCGGCGGCTCGATCAGCCGCATGATCGAAAGGCCCGTGAC
>JBDHTH010000408.1:0-3670 GCA_039808545.1 Phreatobacteraceae bacterium
ATCACGGCCTCCACGGTCCTACCGGCGAAGCGGGCCGCGCCGAGCATCGACGAAAGCCCGCTCAGCACGGCCTCGGAAGGGTCGGCGGGCGTCGACAGCGTCTTGCCGATCTCGAATTGTCCGGTCTCGCCATCGAACACGACGAAATCCGTGAATGTGCCGCCGATATCGATGCCGACGCGCAGTCCCATGATGGGGTCTCCTCCTGATGTTCGCATGGCCGGCAGTCAGGCGCCGGCAGGCGCCGGCTGCTGCCGCGCGCCGAGATAGGCTTCCTGGATGGCGGGATCGCTCTTGAGCTGGGCGGCCGTGCCTTCGAGCACCACGACGCCGTTCCTGAGCACATAGGCGCGGTCGACCAGCTCCAGCGCCTGGTTGGCGCTCTGCTCGACCATCAGGATGGTGAGCCCCTGCGCCTTCCAGCGCGCCAGGATCTCGTAGACGCGCTCCACCATCAGCGGCGACAGGCCCATGGACGGCTCGTCGATGCAGAGCAGGCGCGGCTTCCTGAGCCAGGCGCGGCCGAGCGCCACCATCTGCTGCTCGCCGCCCGAGAGCGTGCCGGCGAGCTGGTCGAGGCGGCCCGAGAGCCAGGGGAATTCGGCCAGAACCTTGTCGAGGTCGCGCGCCAGCGCCGCCTTGTCCTCGCCGCGCCGCGCATAGGCTCCCATCAGCAGGTTGTCGCGCACCGTGAGCTCGGCGAACATGCGCCGGCCCTCGGGGATCGAGGCGACGCCCGCGCCGATGACGCCGTCCGTCGACGACGGCGGCGCCTCGCCGAACAGCCTGTATTCGCCTGCCTTGGGCGTCACGAGCCGCAGCACCGTCTTCACGGTGGTCGACTTGCCCGAGGCGTTGCCGCCGAGCACGGCGACGGCCTCGCCGCGCCCGACGGTGACCGATACGCCGAACAGCGCCTGCACGGGGCCGTAGAAGATGTCGACGCCCTTCAGCTCGACCGCTGGCCCGGCGCCCGCCGCGGCCTCCTTCGGCTCATGCTGGATATGGCCGGCCGAGATCGTCGCCGGCGCGCCATGGGCGCGGCCGAGATAGGCGGTCGCGACCTCGGGATTGGCCAAGGCGGCGTCGGGCTTGTCGTCGACGATCACCTTGCCGGCCGCCATCACCACGGCGCGCTCGGCGAGGCGGCGCACGATATCGAGCTTGTGCTCGATCATCACGATACCCATCGCGGGGAAGCGCTTGCGCAGCTCCAGCAGCAGGTCGGCGAGCTCGTGGCTCTCGGTCGGGTTCATGCCGGCCGTCGGCTCGTCGAGCAGCAGCAGATCCGGCTCGGCGACGAGCGCGCGGGCGATGTCGAGCCGGCGGCGATTGGCGTAGGACAGGCTGTGCGCCGGCCGGTCGCGGCGCGACCACAGCCGGTCGCCGAACAGCTTCAGCACCGCCTCGGCGCGCTCCCGCCCCTCCTCCTCCGCCCTGCGGTAGGATTTGAGGCCGATGAGCGCGGCCGCCGGCTCCAGCAGCGCCCCGAAGCGGCGCGGCAGGCGGCCGCCGCCGATCAGCCGGCGCTGCAGGCCGACCATGACGCTCTCCTCGATCGTCAAGGCCGGGAAGACCCGGCTCGTCTGGAAGGTCCGCGCGATGCCGAGCGCCGAGATCGTCTCGGGCTGCCGGTTGTCGATGCGTTCGCCCCGGAACAGGATCGTGCCGGCATTCGGCCGCACGAAGCCGGTGACCGTCTGGATCAGCGTCGACTTGCCGGCGCCGTTCGGGCCGACAACGCCGACGAATTCGCCCTGCGCGACCTGCATCGTGAGGCCGTCCAGCGCCTTCAGGCCGCCGAAGCCCACCGTCACGGCGTTGATGCCGAGCACGGGCGTCATCGTCTCGCTCTTCGGGGCCAGCATCAGCGCACCCCCGCAATGCCCTGCGGACGGAACCGCAGCACCGCGTAGAGGATCAGGCCGAAGAAGATCATCCGGTAGTCGGAGAAGCCACGCAGCGCCTCCGGCAGGACCAGCAGCAGCGCCGCGCCGATCAGCGCGCCCAGCATGTTGCCGAGCCCGCCGAGCACGACGATCGCGATCATCAGGAAGGAGGTGTCGAGGCGGAAGCTATCGGGGCTGATGAATCGGTGCAGGAACGCGAAGGCGCCGCCCGCGAGCCCCGCGCAGGCCCCGGCCAGCGCGAAGGCCGTGACGAGGTAGCGCCTCACCGGCAGCCCGGCCGCATGGGCCGCGACGCGGTCCTCGCGGATGGCCCGCCAGCTCCGCCCGATCGGCGAGGCGAGCAGCCGCCCGCCGGCGAAGATCGCGATCGCCAGCAGCACCAGCACTTGCCAATATTGCGCCGCCAGGCTCGACATCGACACGCCGGGCGCGAGCGCCAGGCGCGGACGCGGGATGCCGAACACGCCGTTCGGCCCGCCGGTGACGTCCTGCCAGTTGAGGAGGACGAGCCAGACGAGGACGCCGAGCGCCAGCGTCGCGAGGCCGACGACATGGCCCGTGAGGGAGGAGCAGAGCAGCCCGACGACACCGGCCAGCACCGCCGTGAACAGCGCCGCCAGGACGAACGCGAGTTCGGCCGGCGCGCCATAATTCTTTGCAGCGAGCGCCGCGACATAGGCACCGACGCCGAAGAAGCCCGCGAAGCCGAGATACATGATGCCGGCCGCGCCTGAGAGCAGCGTCAGCCCGACGCTGAGCAGCGCGAAGATCGCGATGACCAGCGCCACCTGCACGATGTAGTTCGATAGGCCGAGGAAGGGCAGGAGCGCCAGGATCGCGAGGCCCGCGATCAGCCAGGGATAGGGAACGGAGAGCACCGTGTTGTGGGCGAGCGGCTGGCCGCCCTGCCCGATCACAATGCTGGTCGAGGGCATCACGCCCGAGGCGCCGCGCGAGCCGCCGAGCGCGTCGAGCCGCTTGTCGCCGAGCAGGCCCTGCGGGCGCAGCGTGAGGATCGCGAGCAGCAGTCCGAACGCGACCATGTCGCGGAACCCCTCGCCGACATAACCGACCGCCAGCGCCTCCAGGATGCCGAGCAGCAGTCCGCCGACAACGGCGCCCGGAATGCTCGCGAGCCCGCCGAGCAGCGCCGCCGTGAACCCCTTCAGGCCGAAGGGCACGCCCATCTGCGGATAGACGTTCTGGTAGTACATCGCGACCATCACGCCGGCGATCGCCGCGAGCGCCGCGCCGAGGCCGAAGGCCAGCAGGCGCAGGCGGTCGGTCGACACGCCCATCTGCCGGCAGGCGTCGAGATCCTGCGACATGGCGCGCAGCGCCCGGCCCGTCCAGCTCCGCGTCAGGAACAGCCAGAGCCCCGCCATGGTGGCGAGCGACAGCAGCAGGATGGCGATATCGACGCCCGTTACATAGGCGGCACCGACGACCCAGCTCGTGCCCGCGAAGGGGCTCGGGAAACGGTGCGCCTCGGGCGTCCAGATGATCTCGGCCGCCTGGTCGAGGACGAAGGTGATGGCGAGCGTCGACAGGAGCGGCGCGATCCAGGGTGCATTCTCGAGCGGGCGCAGCGCCACGCGCTCGATCAGCATGCCGAGGATCGTCGTCGCCGCGACCGAGACCGGGATGGCGAGCCAGAGCGGCAGCCCGGCCTGCGTCGCCGAATAGGCGATCAGCGCGCCGAGCATCAGCAGCGAGCCTTGCGCGAAATTGATGAGGTTGGTGACGCCGAAGATCAGCGA
>JBDHTH010000409.1:0-3666 GCA_039808545.1 Phreatobacteraceae bacterium
CAGACCGTCGAGGGCCTGTCGGTGGCGGCGCTGAGCTACTACGCGCTCGGCCTGCTGCTCTATCCGCTGAAGGCCGCCAAGGCACGCGGCCTGCCGGTCGATCCGGAGATCGCGGCGGGGCTCGCCGCGCCCTTCGTGCTGCTCGCCATGTGGCTCGTCATCCGCCGCATCCGCCACGGCCACAGCGACTGAGCGGCGCCGCTTTACCGTCCCGTCACGGTCCCGAAGATCTGGCGCGGCGTGTCGAGGATCAGCCCGGCGCCGTCGAGGATCAGCAGGCCGGGATTGGGCGCCTGGCGATGCTCGACGCCGAGCCCGAAGCGCGCGTCGCGGCTGAGCTTCTGGAGGAGGATCGGCGAGGCCGCGAATTTGGAGTGCTGGAGCGAATCGCCGCTCTCGACCGCGCTCATGTCGATGACGCGCAGGCCCGCCTGCTCCAGCACCGGCACCAGCCGCGGATCGTCGACCACGAAGGCGCCGACCCGGTCGACATCCCCGCCCGCGACGCGCTTGGAGACCGCGAGCGCCCTGTCGTCGCGCGAGACCAGGATGGTGATCGGCGGGTTGCGCTTGCCGATCGCGATGACCTGCGTGCGGAACACGTCGATATCGATGTCGGGCGCCGAAGCTGCCGTCGCCGCGGAACTTGGCCTGGCGCAGCACTTCCATGGCGAGCGAGGCGCCCATCGAATGCGCCATCAGGTTGATCTTGCGCACCGAGCCGATCGCGGCGATCCGGCGGATCAGCCGCTCCAGATGGTCGCGCGAGAAGCTCGTGCTCTCGCGGTCGCGCACATAGCCGACGAGCGAGGCGGCCGAGGGCCAGGCGAACAGGATCGGCGCGCCCTTGAAGTCGGTATCGTTGACGATCTGCGCGAAGCGGTACACCGCCTCCTGATAGGAGGTGTTGTAGCCGTGCACGAAGATCAGCACCTCGCCGCCGACCGCGCTGCGGGCGACGCGCTGCGCGAAGGCCGCCTCGTCGAGATCCTCGGTGCCCGCCACGACGAAGTTCACGGCCGGATCGGGCGGCGTGTTGCGCGCTGGCCATTCGATCTCGCCCGCCTTGTGGTTCGGCGGGATCGACATCACGAAGCGGTGGAAGTTGAGATGCATGCTGCGGTCGACCGCCATCCGCAGGAATTCCGGCTTGCCGGTGAAATTGCGCGAGGTGGCGACGAGGATCGGCACCTTGCGCGTCTCCACCGCCGTCGCCTGCGCGAGGGGCACGAGCACGCTCGCGTCGGGCCGCGGCGCGCAGCCCGCAACCATGAGGAGCATCGCCGCCGCAAGACCCACGCGCAAACCGAACCGCATGCCACGCCCCGTCAAACGACCGAAATCGATCCGAAGGCTGAGGTCGCGCCCGCTTCGGCTCCCGAACCGGGCGATCTTAGGCCTTCGCCGGCCGGATATCGAGGCGGCGGCGGGCCTTGGGGCGCGAACCGCCGCCACCGTTGCCTCACGGCCACAGCGCTGTCGGCCCGGTTGTGTCCTTTGAAAACTCTGCCAACATGCGAAACGGAAGGCTTGGATCGGATCGCGATATGGGCTGGGCCAAGGCATTGTATCGGCAGGGACGTTTCGGCGCCGCGCTCGGCCAGCGCGGCGCGGCGCGCGCGGCCTGCTCGGAGGCCGGTCCGCCGCCGGCGCGGCCCGAGACGCGCGTCAAGGCCGAGAAGGTGGCGCTGAGCGACTACCTGCCGGGCATCAGCCTGACGGGCGAGATCCGCGCCCGCGTACAGGCCGACGTCGCCTTCCGGGTCGGCGGCAAGATCGTGGCGCGCACCGTCGAGGTCGGCGACCATGTGGCGAAAGACCAGGTGATCGCCCGGCTCGACCCGCAGGACCAGCAGGCCGCGATCGAATCCGCCCGCGCCGCCGTCGCGGCCGCCGAGGCCGATCTCGCGCAGGCCCGCGCGACCTTCGACCGCCAGCAGTCGCTGATGGGCCAGCAGCTCACCACCCGCCGCGACTTCGATCAGGCGGAGGCGAATTTCCGCACCGCCACCGCCAATCTGGAGGCGGCGCGGGCGCGGCTCGCCAATGCCGAGGAGCAGCTCGGCTTCACGGAGCTGCGCGCCGGCATGGACGGCATCGTGACGGCGCGACACGTCGAGGTCGGGCAGGTCGTCGCCCAGGGCCAGAAGATCTTCACGGTCGCGGCCGATGGCGAGCGCGACGCGGTGTTCCGCGTCGACGAGCGCATCCTGATCAAGGATCCGACGGGCGTCGCCGTGAAGCTGCAACTGCTCGCCGACCCGGCCGTCGTCGCAACCGGCACGGTGCGTGAGGTCGCGCCGGCGGTCGATCCGCAGGCCGGCACCGTCGAGGTGAAGATCGGCCTCGCCGAGACGCCGCCCGCCATGACGCTCGGCGCGGCGGTCGCGGGCTCGCCCGAGATCGCGGCCCGGCCGATGGTGATCCTGCCCTGGAACGCGCTCTACGAGACCGAAGGCAAGCCGGCGGTCTGGCTCGTCGACCGGGAGCGCCGGACCGTGGCGCTGCGCGTCGTGGAGATCGAGCGTTACGATGCCGGCCGCGTCGTCGTCGCGTCGGGCCTGAAGGGCGACGAATGGGTGGTGACGGCCGGCAACCAGCTCCTGTCGCCCGGCGAGACCGTGGCGATCGTCGAGGAACCGGCGCCGGGAGCGCGCCCGTGAAGCGCCTCGCAGCCTCTGCGGCGCTTCTCGCCGCGAGCCTCCTCGCCGGCTGCGGCGAGGAGAAGAAGGCGGAGGCGCCGCCCCCGCGCCCGGTGCTCACCGTCGCGGTCGAGCCGCGCGCCGAGCGGGTCGTCGCGACCTTCGCGGGCACGATCGCGCCCCGCTATCTCACGACCGCCGGCTTCCGCGTGCCGGGCCGGATCGCGACGCGCACCGCCAATCTCGGCGACGTCATCCGCAAGGGCGACACGCTGGCGGTGCTCGACGACACCGCCCAGGCGATCCAGCTCCGCATCGCCGAGGCCGACGTCGCCAATGCCGAGGCGGTGCTGCGCAACGCGGTCGCGACCGCCGAGCGCCAGCGCGTGCTGCTCGGGCAGGGCAACACGCCGGTCGCGACCTACGAGATCGCGGACCGCAACCGCCAGGCCGCGCAGGCCCGCCTCGACCAGGCGCTGGCGGCCCGGCAGAGCGCCCGCGACCAGCTCTCCTTCACGCGGCTGACGGCCGATTTCGACGGCGTCGTCAGCGCCGTGACGGGCGAGGTCGGCCAGGTGGTGGCGCCCGGCCAGGGGGTGTTCACCCTCGCCCGCGCCGATGCGCGCGAGGCGGTCGTCGACGTGCCGAGCAGCCTCATCGAGCGCTTCGCGGCCGGCACGGCGGTGCTCGTCGCCTTCGACCGCGACCGTAGCGTGACGGCGCCCGGCCGCGTCCGCGAGGTCGCGCCCGAGGCCGACGCCATGACCCGCACCCGCCGCGTCCGCATCGAGCTCGACGCGCCGCCTGTCGCCTTCCGCCTCGGCACGACGGTGGTCGTCTCGCTGGTCGAGGCGATCAAGCCGGTGATCGACGTGCCGGCCAGCGCCCTGCGCGAGAAGGACGGCGCCACCGCTGTCTGGATCGCCGATCCGAAGGCCGGCACCGTGTCGCTCAAGCCCGTGACGGTGGTGGAGCGGACCGGGCCGCGCGTCACGCTCGCCGATGCGCTGGCGCCCGGCACGCT
>JBDHTH010000410.1:0-3665 GCA_039808545.1 Phreatobacteraceae bacterium
CCGGGCTCGCAGCCCTCGGCCACCATCTCGTCGCCTGGGCCGACACGGCCGGCAATGCGGGCAGCCTCGATGCTTGAGATCGCAGGCCTCGCCAAGCGTTACGAGAGCCGCGCCGGCACCGTGACGGCGCTCGCCGAAACGTCGCTGAGCGTCGCGACCGGCGAATGCGTCGCGCTGGTCGGGCCGTCCGGCTGCGGCAAGTCGACGCTGCTGCGTCTCGTCGCCGGCCTGGAAAAGCCGACCGCCGGCCGCATCCGCTACGATGCCGGCGGCGAGCGGGACATCGGCGTCGTCTTCCAGGAGCCACGGCTGATGCCCTGGCTGGATGTCGCGGGCAATATCCGCTTCGGCCTCCTCGATCTGCCGCGTGACGAGCAGGATCGCCGCGTCGCCGAGGCGCTGCACCTCGTGCATCTGGAGCATGCGGCGAAGGCCCTGCCGAAGCAGCTCTCGGGCGGCATGAGCCAGCGCGTCGCGATCGCCCGCGCCATCGCGCGCCGCCCGGCGCTGCTGCTGCTCGACGAGCCCTTCTCGGCGCTCGACGCCTTCACCAAGGCGGCGCTCCAGGAGGAGATCCTGCGCATCCGCGACGAGACCGGCGTCGGCCTGATCGTCGTCACCCATGACGTCGAGGAGGCGGTGCTGCTCGCCGACCGCGTCGCCGTGATGGCGGGACGGCCCGGCCGCATCGCCCTGACGCTCGCGATCGACCTGCCGCGTCCGCGCGAGCGCGCCGGCCACGGTGTACAAGACCTGCGCGCCCGTATACTGGAGGCGCTGGGTCAGGACCGGATCGAGACGAGAGCGGCATGAACGCGGACGAGCTGAGAGCGCTGCAAGCCCCCATCAAGGCGAAGTATCGCGAGGACGGCGGCGCCGCCGTCATCACCTTGAAGGCCGAGGGCGATCTCTCCGATTCCGCGATCGCCTGCAAGGTCTCGACCGGCAAGGCGATCGTCGAGGCGGGGCTGCATCCGGCGGCAGGCGGCGACGGCACTTTCGCCTGCTCGGGCGACATGCTGCTGGAGGCGCTCGTCGCCTGCGCGGGCGTGACGCTGAAGGCGGTCGCGACCGCGCTCGGCATCGCGCTGAAAGGCGGCACCGTGCGCGCCGAGGGTGATCTCGATTTCCGCGGCACGCTCGGCGTCGACAAGGAGGCGCCGGTCGGCTTCCGCGACATCCGCCTGACCTTCGATGTCGAGACCGACGCCGACGAGGCCGCCAGGGCCAAGCTCCTGAGCCTCACGGAGCGCTACTGCGTCATCCTCCAGACGCTCCGCCGCCCGCCGCCCGTCGAGAGCGGCTTTACGGCGTAAGCCCCCCTCGCGGCCTGCCACGAGGCGCTGTCCCTAGACGTGCCCGCCGAGATAGGCTTCCACGATCCGCGGATCGTCGGCGAGCTCGCGCGCCGAGCCCGACAGCACGATCCGGCCCGTTTCCATCACGGCCGCGCGGTCCGCCACTTTCAGCGCCGCGCGTGCGTTCTGCTCGACGATCAGGATCGAGACGCCCTGCGCGCGGATCTTCACCACGAGGTCGAAGATCGCCTGCACGAGCTTCGGCGCGAGGCCGAGCGAGGGTTCGTCGAGCAGCAGCATCGCCGGCTTGCGCATCAGCGCGCGGGCGATGCACAGCATCTGCTGCTCGCCGCCCGACAGCGAGCCGGCGAGCTGGCCCATGCGCTCGCCGAGCACCGGAAAGAGTTCCTTGATGCGCTCAAGCTCGGAAAGCCCCTCCGGCCCGCCGCCGAGGACCAGGTTCTCCTCCACCGTCATCGAGGAAAAGATCTGCCGCCCCTCCGGCGCCTGCAGCAGGCCGCGCGCGACAATTTTGTGCGAGGCCATGTTGAGGATCGGCTGGCCCTTGAAGGCGATGGAGCCGCCCGTCGCCCGGTAGATGCCGGAGATCGTGCGCATCAGCGTCGTCTTGCCGGCACCGTTGGCGCCGAGCACCGCGAAGATCTCGCCTTCGCCGGCCGCGATGTCGATGCCGCGCAGGATCTCCTGCACGCCCATCTTCACATGCAGCGCCTTGATGTCGAGGACGGGCGTCATGCGTCCTCCCCGGTGCCGAGATAGGCTTCGAGCACGGCCGGATCCTTGCGGATCTCGGCCGGCGCCGCGTCGGCGATCTTGCGGCCCGAGGCGAGCACCGCGATGCGCTCGCAGATGCCCATGACGAGCGTCATGTCGTGCTCCACCAGCAGCACGGTCGTGCCCTTGGCGTGCAGCGACTTGATGAACCGCGCCAGCGCCGAGGTCTCGGTGTCGTTGAGGCCGGCCGCCGGCTCGTCGAGGATCAGCAACTCCGGCTCCAGCGCCAGCGCCCGCGCGATCTCCAGGTATTTCCGCTTGCCGTAGGGAAGGTTCGCGGCGAGCTCGGAGGCGACGTCGGCAAGGCCCGTCGCCTCGAGCGCGGCCTCGGCGCGCTCCGAGACGGCGCGGGTCGCGGCGTTGGCCTTGAGCGCCGACAGCATGCCGATGCCGGACGGGCCGATCGCGCCGACCGAGACGTTGTCGAAGACGCTCATATTCGGGAAGACGCGCAGGTTCTGAAAGGTGCGGCCGAGGCCGAGCCGGGCGATCTTCCAGCTTTTCACCCCGTCGATGCGCTGGCCCTTGAACAGCACCTCGCCCTCGCTCGGCGGCGTGAAGCCGGAGATCAGGTTGAACAGCGTCGTCTTGCCGGCCCCGTTCGGGCCGATCAGCCCGACGAGCTCGCCCTTGTTGACGATGAGCGTGACGTCGCTCACCGCCGTGAGGCCGCCGAAGCGGCGGGTCAGATGGCGCGGTTCGAGCAGCGGCGCGGTCATTTCCAGCCGATCCCCTGCCGGCCGGTGCCCTCGCGGCGCCAGGCGTCGCCGAGCTGCTTGCGCGCGAAGTCGAGCGCCGAGGTCTCGCCGATCATCCCCTTCGGCAGGAACAGGATCGAGGCGAACAGCACGAGGCCGACGATGATGTTGCGGAAGTCGCCGACCGGCCGCAGCGCCTCCGGCAGAAGGATCAGCAGCAGCGCCCCGACGATCGCGCCCGGCAGGCTGCCGAGACCGCCGACCACCACCATGGCGAGGATCAGGATCGAGGTCGCGAAGTTGAAGTCGGGCGGCGAGATATAGCCCGAGGTATGGGCCCACAACGCCCCCGCGATGCCGGCGAAGAAGCCCGAGACCGTGAAGCTCTCGATCTTGAGCCGCACCGTGTCGATGCCCATCGCGTCGGCGCATTGGTCGTCCTCGCGCATCGAGCGCAGCGCGTTGCCATAGTAGCTGTGCGAGAGCTTGTGGATGACGAAGATCGAGAGGGTCACGACCACCGCGACCACGAAATAGGCGAGCGAGGGCTTGGAGAGATCGAAGCCGAAGATCTTCAGCCCCGAGAACAGGAGGATGCCGCTCGGCCCCTTGGTGACCTCGACCCAGTTGAGCAGCACGAGATAGACGAGCTGGCCGAGGCCGAGGGTGGCGACCGCGAAATAGATCGAGACCAGCCGCATCGTCGGCAGCGCCACGAGGAACGCTATGAGGGCCGCCGCGAGCCCCGCCAGCGGCATCGTCACGATGAAGGGCAGCCCCGCCTTGGTGGCGAGCAGCGCCGCCGCATAGGCGCCGATCCCGTAAAAGCCGGCATGGCCGAGCTGCAGGAGGCCCGCCACGCCCGTGACGAGAT
>JBDHTH010000411.1:0-3663 GCA_039808545.1 Phreatobacteraceae bacterium
GGAAGGTGACGATGCGCGCCGCCGCGAGGCCGGCATCCTGCCGCATCGACATCGGCGTCGTGCCGGCGTGATTGGCGGCGCCCTCGATCGTCACGCGCTGCCAGGAGATGCCCTGGAGGTTTTCCACCGCGCCGATCGCGACGCCCTCCCGCTGCAGCACCGGCCCCTGCTCGACATGCAGCTCGACATAGGCATGGGCGTTGAGGAATCCCGGCGCCCTGTCGCCCGCATAGCCGATCCGGGCGAGCTCTTCGCCGAGCACGCTGCCGTCGGTGCCCACCGTCGCGAGCGCCGCCTCCAGCGCCAGCCCGCCGACATGGACGAGCGAGCCGAGCATGTCGGGCGCGTAGCGCACGCCTTCTTCGTTGGTGAAGGCCGCGACCGCGATCGGCCGCGCCGGCCTAAAGCCGGCCTCCCGCAGGGTCTCGATCACCTCCAGCCCGGCGAGAACGCCGTAGCAGCCGTCATAGATGCCGGCATCGATGACCGTGTCGATATGCGAGCCGAGGAGAAGCGGCTTCTCGTCGCGGTTCGCGGCCTCGGTCCAGAGGCCGAAGATGTTGCCGATCCGGTCGACCGCGACCTCGAGCCCGGCCGCCTCCAGCCAGGCAACGAGCTGGTCGCGGCCGCGCCGGTCGGCGTCGGAGGCCGCGAGGCGCGTCAGCCGGCCCTCCGCGTCGCGGCCGATCGCGCCGAGCGCCTTCAGGCGGCCGACCAGCCGCCCCGCGTCGATCGAAAGCCCGCTCACGCGCCCGCCTCCGCGCGGCCCGCGTTTTGGGCGAGGACCGCTTCTGCCGTCATGCCGACCAGCTCGGCGTAGCGGGCCGGATCGGTCGCGCCCTCGGTGTTGACGAGGAGGATGCGGGAATTGCCGTCCAGCCGCAGCGCGGCGCGGATGGCGGGATCGGCGGCGGCGGCAAGGAACCCTGCGAGGCCGGCGCAGCCGCTCTCGCCCGCCACCACGGCCGGATCATCGCCCGCCGGCCGCGCGAGGCGGTTCATCGCGGCGACCGCCGCCGCGTCCTCCACCGTCATGAAGCCGTCGGCGACGCGCGAGAGCACCCGCCAGGCGAGGCGCGAGGGGTCGTAGCATTCGAGCATCGCCATCACGGTCGGCGCGCCATGCGGGATGGTGACCGGGTGCCCGGCCTTGGCGCTTTCGAAGATGCAGGCGGCGCGGGCCGGATCGACCACCGTGAAGACCGGCCGCGCCGCGCCCAGCACCAGCGCCAGATGGCCCGCCACCGCCGCCGCGACGCCGCCGACGCCGGCCTGCACGAAGACATGGGTCGGCGGCGCCGGGATCTGCCGCAGCGCCTCGCGCACCAGCGCGGTATAGCCCTGCATGACGAGGCCTGGAATGCGCTCGTAACCCGGCCAGGAGGTGTCCGAGACGATCGTCCAGCCCTCCGCCTCGGCGACGCGCGCCGCCTCGCGCACGGAATCGTCATAGGTGCCCGCGACGCGGATCATCCGCGCGCCGAAGCGGGCGATGGCGGCGACGCGCGCGTCGCTGACCCCGGCATGCACGAAGATCTCGGATTGCGCGCCGACTAGCTGCGCGCCCTGCGCCACCGAGCGGCCATGGTTGCCATCAGTCGCGCAGGCGAAATGCATCTGCGCCGAGATCGCCCGCACCTCAGGACTGAGCAATTCGCCGACATCGACCGGCCGCCCGAGCGCGGTGCTCGCCGTCTCCAGCACCAGGCGGATCACCGCATAGGCGCCGCCGAGCGCCTTGAAGCTGCCGAGCCCGAGCCGGCGGCCCTCGTCCTTGACATGGATCGCCGCGACGCCGGTCTCGGCCGCCAGCGCCGGCAGCGCCACGAGCGGCGTCGGATCGCTGTTCTCCCGATAGGTGAGGAAGCGCGCGACCTCCTCGGCCGCCGCCGCGCCGAGCGTCTCGGCATCGACGGGATCGAGCGGGCGGCGGTAGTCGGCGGTCGTGTTGGCGATGAACATGGCGGTTTCTCTTGTGCTACTCGATCGCTGTCCCGTGTTTTGATCAAAATGATCAAAACACGGCGCGATCTCGGGTTCCGCGACGATATATTGCAACGGCTGCGAAAAAGGCGCTGCATTTTGCCGCGCTGGATGCAAGTTTGTTGCGTTCCGATGCCGCGATGGAACGCATGACCGAGCTAGACGCCTTCGACCGCGCCATCCTGGCGATCCTCCAGAGGGACAACGCGACGCCGCAGCGCGCCATCGGCGAGGCCGTCAACCTGTCGGCGCCGGCCGTGCAGCGGCGCATCAAGCGCCTGGAGGCGGCGGGCGTCATCACGGCCAATGTCGCGGTGCTCGATCCGGCGGCGCTCGGCCGGCCGATCACCATCTTCGTCGAGGTCGAGCTGGTCAGCGAGACCGCAGACCTGATCGACGCCGCCAAGACGCAGTTCATCGCCGCGCCCGAGGTGCAGCAATGCTACTATGTGACGGGCGAGGCCGATTTTCTCCTGATCATCCTCGTCCCCGGCATGACCGAGTACGAGGCGCTGACGCGGCGGCTGTTCTTCGCCAACAACAACGTGAAGAAGTTCCGCACCTTCGTCGCGATGGACCGCGTGAAGGTCTCGCTCGCGGTGCCGCTCTGACGGCCGTCCCGGCTATTTGCCCTTGAACTGCCTGGCGATCGCCTCGCTGCCGCGCGCCAGGATGCCGACATCGATCGCCACCGCCGTGAAACTCGTGCCGAGCGTGATGCAATGCGCCGCGAAACCCGTGTCGGGCGTCAGGATTCCGGCCGGCTTGCCGGCGGCGCGGATCCGGGCGATCGCGTCCTCGATCGCCGCGACGACGCTCGGATGGCCCTGCTGGCCCGCATGGCCGAGGCTCGCGGCGAGATCGGCCGGGCCGATGAACACGGCGTCCACCCCGTCGACCGCCGCGATCGCCTCCAGCGAATCGAGCGCCGCCCCGGTCTCGATCTGGACGATCAGGCACAGCTCCTCATGGGCGCGGCGCGCATAATCGGGCACGCGGCCGAAGCGCGTCGCCCGCGTCAGCCCTGAGACGCCGCGCACGCCCTCGGGCGGATAGCGCATCGCCGCGACCGCGGCGCGCGCCTCCGCGGCGCTCTGCACATAGGGGATGAGCAGCGTCTGGGCGCCGAGATCGAGGAAGCGCTTGATCAGCACCGTGTCGTTGGCGGCCGGCCGCACCACCGGCGCGACGGGGTAGGGCGCCACCGCCTGCAACTGGCCGAGCACGGTCAGCGGATCGCCGGGCGAATGCTCGGTGTCGAACATCAGCCAGTCGAAGCCGGCGCCCGCCACCGCCTCGGCCGCGTAGGCGCCCGGCAGGCTGACCCAGAGGCCGATCTGCTGCTCGCCGGCGGCGAGGCGGCGCTTGAAGCGATTCTCGGGGAGCATCTCGACCTCGGATCGGGCGTGGCGGGCCTTCTTGATAAAGGAGCGCCGCCGCCTTTGAAACCGGCCCGGCGCGCCGAAACCTTGTCGCGGAGCGCCCCGATCCCCATGTCGATGCCGCCACGGTTCGGCGGGAGATGAGCATGAAGGACGAGACGCTGCGCCCCTGGATGAAGGCCGGCTTCGAGCGCGAGGAGGCCGAGAAGGCGACGCGCGACGAGCGGCGCGTGCGCGGCCAGTTCTGGGACAAGCTGCGCCGGGTCGCGAGCCGGATCCCGTTCGCGCAGGACGCGGT
>JBDHTH010000412.1:0-3663 GCA_039808545.1 Phreatobacteraceae bacterium
TTGCGACGCCGAGGGTGTCGAAGCACCGACTGTTCGTGTGGCTGCGGCGCGGCGCCCTACCCGACAGCGCGACGGTCGCCATCGCCCGCGACGACGACACCACCTTCGGTATCCTGCATTCGCGTTTTCATGAAACCTGGTCGTTGCGCCTTTGCACCTGGCTCGGCGTCGGCAACGATCCCCGCTACACCCCGACCACCACCTTCGAAACCTTCCCTTTCCCCGAAGACCTCACGCCTGATATCCCCGCCGAGCACTACGCCGCCGATCCGCGCGCCGTTGCGATCGCGGCCGCCGCCCGGCGTCTCGACACTCTCCGCAACGCCTGGCTGAACCCGGCCGATCTCGTCGAGATCGTCCCGGAGGTGGTGCCGGGCTATCCCGACCGCATCCTGCCCAGGAACGCGGCGGCCGCCGCCGCGCTCAAGACGCGCACCCTCACCAATCTCTACAATGCGCGCCCGCAATGGCTCGCCGACGCGCATCGCGATCTCGATGCGGCGGTGGCGGCCGCCTATGGCTGGCCGGCCGATATTGCGGAGGACGAGGCCCTGGCGCGGCTGCTCGACCTCAACCTGGCGCGCGCCGCCAAGCCGAAGCATAGGACCTCGGAACGGGAAAGCCCTATTTCGCCGCCGCGCTGAGCTTCGGCGCGGCTTCGCCCGCCAGCGCCGCGCCGAGATACTCCACCGCCGCCTGCGCCCCGCCCCGGCCATGCGCCATGCCGAGCGCCGCGAGGCCGAGCTCGACGACGCTCAGGGTGCCGAGCACCATCGGCGCGTTGGTGTGGCCCATATGGGCGATGCGGAAGGCACGGCCCGACAGCGGCCCGAGCCCGACGCCGAGCACCACATTGCAATGCGTGCGGCAGAAATCGAGCAGCCGCTGCGGGTTCTCGCCCTCGCGCATCAGCACGGTCGTCACCGTGTCGCAGCGCTCGCGCGGCTCCGCGATGTTGAAGCCGATCGTCTGCCCCTCGGCCCAGACGCCGACCGCGCGGCGCGTCGCCTCCGCCAGCAGCCGATGGCGCTTGAAGGCGGCCTCCAGCCCCTCGGCGAACAGCATGTCGAGCGCCGCCCTGAGGGCGAACATCAGGTGCTCGGCCGGCGTGCCGTTGTGCTTCTGGTAATGCTCCGGCCCCTCACGGCCGGTCCAGTCCCAGAAGGGCGTGCGCATGTCGGCGCGCTTGTGCGCGGCCCGCGCGCGCTCATTCGCCGCGACGAAGCCGAGGCCGGGCGGCGACATCAGCCCCTTCTGGGCGGCCGACATCGCGACGTCGACGCCCCAGGCGTCCATCTCGAACGGCACGCAGCCGAGCGAGGCGACCGTATCGACCATCAGCAGCGCGTCGTGCCCGGCCGCGCGCCGCGCCGCCGCGATCGCCGCGATGTCGTTGACGACGCCCGAGGCGGTGTCGATCTGCGTCACGAGGATCGCCTTGATCTCGCCCTTCGTGTCGGCCTTCAGCCGCGCCTCGACCGCTTCCGGCTTGACGGCCGCGCGGAAATCGCCCGGCAGCACCTCGACCTCGGCGCCGAGCATCTTGGCGGCCTCGCCCCAGCCGAGCGCGAAGCGGCCGCTTTCGAGCACCAGCACCTTGTCGCCGCGCGAAAGAACGTTGGTCAGCGCCCCTTCCCAGGCGCCATGGCCGTTCGAGATGTAGAGATAGGCGCGCCCCTTGGTGCGGAACAGCTTCGGCAGGTCCGCCAGGATGCCGTCGGTCAGCGCCAGCATCTCACCCGAATAGATGTCGAGCGCCGGCCGGTGCATGGCGGCGAGCACCTGGTCGGGCACATTGGTCGGCCCCGGAATCGAGAGGAACTGGCGGCCGGCGGCGAGCGTCATGGCGGATCTCGAGGAAATTGGCGGTCGGCCGCTTTGTTAGCCGAAGCGGTGCGCCGGCGCCATCCGTGCCGCCGCATGCCCGGCCCGCCTACCGGACGCCGGCGATCGATGATAGAGACCCGCCGCCACCAGGAGCCCCTCGGCATGCCGTCCCCCGCCCGATCGAGCCGCGCCAGGCTGCCGGCCCGCTACGCCGGCATCGTGATGCCGCTGATCCTGTCGATCCTGATGACGCTGATCGTCTCGGCGATCGCGACCCTGCGCATCGCCGGCCTCTCGGCCGGCTTCCTCGGCGCCTGGATGGGCGCCTGGGCCTGGTCCTGGGTCGTCGCCTTCCCGACCCTGCTGCTGGTGCTGCCGGTCGTCCGGCGGCTGGTCGCGCTCGTGGTGGAGCCGCCGGCCGGCCGCTGAGGCCGCGCCGGCCGTCAGCCCGCGAAGATCTCGGCGGTCCAGTGGTCGCCGTTGCCATACCAGGTCGCGCTGCCCGAGAGATGGCGGCCGCTCGCGAGAACCCGCCCGTTGTAGCGGCCGTTGAGCTGGCGGCGGAACAGCGAGACCGCATCGCCGCGCTGCTCGAGGAACTCGATCACGTCGCTCACCTCCTCGCCGGTCTTGTCGACGCGCCAATAGGCGTCGAAGACCTTCGTGCCCGGCCGGCGCGTCCAGGTGCCGTTCCAGATGAGGTCGGCGCGCGCCGCCGACGCCTCGATCACCTTCCAGTATCGGCCGAGCTCGATGGTCGGCGCCTGCGCAGCCGCACGGCCGATGACGGCCGGCGCCGCGATGAGGCCGAGGGTCGAGACGAGAAGACGACGCTTGCTGATCACGAGAGCTTCCTCCGATGCCGCCGCACGACCGGCATCCTAGGACAGCGAGTCCCGATTGCGAATCCGAGCTTCGACAGGGCATGCCGCCGTCTCGCGCATATGCAATCTTTAGTGATATTAATAGACAATAACACTTATTAGTTGCATAATTCCTCTATAGGATGTTGAGATCGCGCCGCGGCCATCAAACGGTTGGAGACAACGCGATGCAGGGATCGGACATTCTCGCGATCGCCGAGAAGCATGTCGGCGAGACATATGTTCTCGGGGCGGTCGTCGACTATCGCAACGGCGGCTGGACCGGCCCATGGGACTGCGCCGAGTTCGCCACCTGGTGCGCCTTCCAGGCCTACGGATTCCTGTTCGGCTGCGACGGCAAGGGAACGCCCGGCAGCGCCTATACGGGCGAGTGGAAGGCGCAGTCGACCAATCCCGGCAGGCGCATCCCGGTCTCGGAGGCGGCACGTACGCCCGGCGCCTTCCTCCTGCGCTATCCCGGATCGGGCGGCATCGAGATCGGCCATATCGCGATCTGCTCCGGCGACGGCCGCACCGTCGAGGCCGCGAGCGCCGCGACGGGCGTGGTGCGCGGCAAGATCGAGGGCCGGCGCTGGGACACCGGCGTCCTCCTGCCGGGCGTCGGCTACGAGGCGGCGGCGAGCGCCGACCTCATGGCCGACATCCTGCGCTTCGACGCCCTGCCGCAATTCTCCGCCCGCGTCGCGGCGCTGCAGGAGCGGCTGAAGGCCGAAGGCTTCGATCCCGGCCCGATCGACGGGCTGTTCGGCACCGCGACCGAGGCGGCAGTCGCCTCGTTCCAGGCGGCGCGCGGCCTGGTCGTGGACGGCGAGGCCGGCCCGCAGACCCTCGCGGCGCTCGGCCTGGCGGAGGCCGCCGCCGGCTCCATGCCGGTCTTCGCCTTCGCCGCCGCGGTCCCCGCGACGCCGATCAAGAGCATCGCCTTCGGCGAGCTCGCAGACGAGTATCGCGG
>JBDHTH010000413.1:0-3660 GCA_039808545.1 Phreatobacteraceae bacterium
CGCTCCGTGAAGGGCGAGGTCGTGTCCTCGACCTTCGACGAGCCGGCCTCGCGGCATGTGCAGGTCGCCGAGATGGTAATCGAGAAGGCCAAGCGCCTGGTCGAGCATGGCCGCGACGTGGTGATCCTGCTCGATTCGATCACGCGCCTCGGCCGCGCTTACAACACGGTCGTGCCCTCCTCCGGCAAGGTGCTGACCGGCGGCGTCGACGCCAACGCGCTGCAGCGGCCGAAGCGCTTCTTCGGTGCGGCGCGCAACATCGAGGAAGGCGGCTCGCTGACGATCATCGCGACGGCGTTGATCGAAACCGGCAGCCGCATGGACGAGGTGATCTTCGAGGAGTTCAAGGGCACCGGCAACTCGGAAATCATCCTCGACCGCAAGGTCTCGGACAAGCGCGTTTTCCCGGCGATCGACATCACGCGCTCGGGCACGCGCAAGGAAGAGCTGCTGGTCGCGCCGGACGTGCTCAAGAAGATGTATGTGCTGCGCCGCATCCTCAACCCGATGGGCACGGTCGACGCGATCGAGTTCCTGCTCGACAAGCTTCGGCAGACCAAGCAGAACTCGGAATTCTTCGATTCCATGAACACCTGACGGGCGGCGGCTTTGCCGCCGGTTCGCATTCAGGTAATGGCGGCGCGGCGTTCTATGATAGCCGCCCGCAACGCTGCCGGATCGTTGATCGGCAAGGAGCAATTCTCGCCGACGCAAACCGTTGCATGGCCGGCAGGAACGCGGTCGCTGTGGCGGATGGCGGTCGATACCGGATCGGCGCCGAGCGCGATCTCCCAGAGAGCCGGCGCATCGGGACCAATAGCGATCTCGACGCCGGCGAGGCGCGTGTCGAGCGCGTTCAGCAATCCGCAATGCGCGAAGACGTTCGCGGCCATCGGCGCGGCGGCTGCTTCGAGCAACGCGTCGGCGGCATCGCGCCAGGCGCTGTCCTCGGTCAGAGCCGCCAGCCGGTACTGGGCAACCGCCGCCATGGCGTGGTGATTGGGCGTTGCCTCATCCTCTGTCGGCGCCGGGCGCAGGATCAGGTCAGATTGCGCCGAGGATGCGAAGTGGATCCGGCCGTCGGCGCGGGCGTAGCGGTCGCAAAGCTGATCTGCGAAGGATCGCGCCGCCTTGAGGTAAATATCGGACCAGGTGAGCTCGTAAAGCTCCGTTGCCGCCAGGAGCAGGGCCGCGAGATCGCTTGCGAAGCCGGGTTGATCCGGTGGCGCATGCGGCGCCCGGGCATGGGCGATGTTGCCGGTGTCATCGCGCATCGATTCGGAAACGGAAGAAAATAGACGTTCGGCTTGGGCCAGATAGGAGGGCTCGTGAAGGGCACGGCTGGCGCGCGCCAATCCGATGATCACGTAGGCGTTCCAATCCGTGAGGATCTTGGTATCGCGGTTCGGACGTGGCCGCTTCTCGCGATGGTTAAGAAGAGTTTCACGTGAAACAGGCAATGGATCCGGCGGATCCGAGGCCGCAGCGCTTAATCGATTCAATATCGAAATGTTTTCCCAATTGCCCGCCGCCTGAACGTCGTAGGTTCGGGCAAACTCCGATCCTTGATCGAGGCCTAGCACGGCGTTGATCTCGTCGAGGGCCCAGACATAGAAGCGGCCTTCATGGCCTTCGGAATCGGCATCGAGACTGGCGGCATAAGCGCCGTCCACGGCCATTTCGCGCGAAAGCCAACGAATCGTCGCTTCGATTCGGTCGCGGTACAACGGCTCCGGCCGATCCTGATAGGCGGCGGCCAGCAGCGTGAGCAGCTGGCCGTTATCGTAAAGCATCTTCTCGAAATGCGGGACCAGCCAGCGATCGTCGACCGTGTAGCGCGCGAAGCCGCCGCCGAGATGATCATAGATGCCGCCGAGGCAGATCTGTCGCAGCGTGATGTGGAAGGCATCGGCGAAGCGCGGGTCGCCGGTCCGCGTCGCGGCCCGCCAAAGCAGTTCAAGGAATGCCGCTTGCGGAAATTTGGGCGCGCCCTTGATGCCGCCATTCACGAAATCGACGAGGTCGAGCAGGCGAAACGAGATGCGATCCAGCATGGCCCGGTCGAAACGCGGCGCTCCCTCCGCGTCCGGCGCGTCCTGCAAGGCTTCGAGAATGGCGTCGCGGTTATGCGCGATCTTGTCCGGCTCGTTCCGATACAGGGCGGCGATCGTCCTGAGCACGGCGCTGAAGGCCGGCTTGCCGAAGCGGCTCGTCGGCGGGAAATAGGTGCCGCCCCAGAAGGGCCGCGCTTCGGAATCGAGAAACATGGTCAGCGGCCAGCCGCCTGGCTCGCCGAGCCGGTGCAGGGCCGCCATGTAGATCTGGTCGATATCGGGTCGTTCCTCGCGGTCGACCTTGATATTGACGAACAGCGCGTTCATGAGAGCGGCCGTCTCCGGATCCTCGAAGCTCTCATGCGCCATCACGTGACACCAATGGCAAGCCGCGTAGCCGACCGACAGCAGGATCGGCTTGTTCTCGCGCTTCGCCGCGGCAAGCGCTTCCCGACCCCAGGGCCACCAATGGACGGGATTGTCGCGATGCTGCTGGAGATAGGGGCTCATGGCGTCGGCGAGCCGGTTCATGGGCGTCTCCCGTGATGACGGACACGATGGTAGGGGAAGAACGCGCGACGCTCTACGCTCTTTCGTCGGGTGCCGGCCTTGCGGGCGTCGCGGTCATAAGGATCTCGGGGCCGGATGTCGGGCGCGTGATCGCGGCCATGATCGACCGGGCGCTGCAACCGCGCATGGCGGCGCTCGTGACCCTGCGCGATCCGGACAGCCGCGAAACGCTCGATCGCGGCCTGGCGCTGTTCTTTCCGGCGCCGAGCAGCTTCACCGGCGAAGACGTGCTCGAGCTGCATGTCCATGGCGGCCGCGCCGTGACGCGGGCGGTGCTCGATGCGCTCGGCCGGATCGGCGGGCTCGGAGCGGCGCCGGCCGGCGCCTTCACGCGGCGGGCTTTCGCGAATGGCAAGCTGGCGCTCGACGAGGTCGAGGGGCTGGCCGATCTCATCCATGCCGATACTGAGATTGCCCGCAAGATGGCGCTCGAAGGCGCGCTGGGTGGGTTGTCCCGGCAGATCGCCGGCTGGCAGAAGCCGTTGCTGCGCGCCTTGGCGCTGATCGAGGCCGAGATCGATTTCTCAGACGAAGGCGATGTCGGTGACGGTTCTGTGCAGGAAGCGCGACGGCTCGCCGCAGCGATCGCCGACGAGATCGCGGCGGCGATCGAAAGCGGCCGGCACGGCGAGAAGCTGAAGGAAGGGCTCTCGATCGCGATCATCGGCCCGGTGAATGCCGGCAAATCGAGCCTTTTGAATGCGCTCGCCGGACGCGACGCGGCGATCGTTTCGGAGGCGCCAGGCACGACGCGCGATATCGTCGAAATCCGCATGGAGCTCGGCGGCATCGGCTTAGTCATTTCGGATACGGCCGGGTTGCGGGATGCACGCGATGCGGTGGAACAGGAGGGAATTCGCCGGGCGCAGCGGCGCGCCGAAGAGTCGGATCTCGTATTGAGCCTTGCGCTAGGCGGCGTCGGTTGGGCGGAAGCACCTGCCGGAAAGTCGGTTTGGCGAATCGCCACGAAGTCGGATCTTTTCGATTCGATGCCGGATCAAATCGATCTCGCCGTGTCGATTAAGGATTTGGAAAG
>JBDHTH010000414.1:0-3652 GCA_039808545.1 Phreatobacteraceae bacterium
AGCAGGGCGCGTCGAGCAGGATCGCGTCATAGGGCCCGTCCGCGATGCCGAGCGCATCGCCGACCCGGATCTCGGCGGCAAGCGCCAGGCGCCGCAGATTGGCGGCGAGCCGCTCCATCCGCTGCGCCGAGCGGTCGACCGCGACGACATGCGCGCCGGCCGCCGCAAGCTGCGCGGTCTTGCCGCCCGGCGCCGCGCAGAGATCGAGCACGCGCGCCCCCGCGACATCGCCGAGGAGCCGCGCCGGCAGGGCGGCGGCGGCATTCTGCACCCACCATTCGCCCTCCCGGTAGCCGGGAAGCTGGTCGATCTGGATGCGATTCCTCAGGCGCAGCGATCCGTTCGGCAGGAGGAGCGCGTCGAGCGTCTCGGCCCAGCGGCGGGCATCGGCCGGCGCCCGCGATTTCAGTGTGAGGTCGACCGCCGGCTCCTCGCGCAGCCCGGCCGCCATCGCGGCGGCGGTCTCCTCGCCATAGGCCTGCCGCCAGCGCGCCGCGAGCCAGGGCGGCAGGTCGAGGACCGGATCGGCGGCCGCGAGGCAGGCGTCCCGCTCCGCCGCGATGCGCCGCAGCACCGCGTTGACGAGCCCGTCGTAATGGGCGCTGCGCCCGTCCTGGCGGGCGATCCTGACGGCGCAGTCGACCGCCGCGTGATCGGGCACATCGAGCAGCAGGATCTGCGCCGCCGCCGTCACCAGGATCGCCTCCAGCGGGCCCGAGGCCTTGGGCAGGCCCTTGTCGAGCCGCGCCGTTATCGCGGCGCGTAAAGTTCCGAGGCGCCTCAGGCTCGCGGTCGCGATCGAGCGGGCGAGCGGCAGGTCGCGGGGATCGTCGGTCCGCCCGTCGGCGGGGACGAAGCCCGCCAGGCTCACCTCCAGCGCGATGCGCTTCTCAAGCGCCGTGCGCAGCGCCCGGATCGCGGCGTTGCGGGCCGGCAGCCCCTCGGGCGGGGCGGGACGTGTGGAAAATCGGGAGCCGCGATGCTGGGTCATCGCGGCTCTTTACGAGGAAGAGTACGAATTGAAAACCGCGCTCAGCCCCAGGGGCCGCGCGGCGCGCCGCCGGGGCGGCCGTAGGGCTGCTGGCCGTAGCCCGGCTGCTGCGGCTGCGGCTGGTAGTTGCCGATGCCCATCTGCCGGGCCTGCTGATAGAGCGCCGCGACGCGGTTCTCGGTCGCCGGATGGGTCGAGAACAGGTTGTCCATCCGCTGCCCCGAGAGCGGGTTGATGATGAACATATGGGCGGTGGCCGGGTTGCGCTCCGCTTCCGGGTTCTCGACCACATGCGCCTCGCCGGCGATCCGTTCCAGGGCGGTCGCCAGGAAGATCGGGTTGCCGACGATCTCGCCCCCGAGTCGGTCGGCCTCGTATTCGCGGGTGCGGCTGACCGCCATCTGCACGATCATCGCGGCGAGCGGCGCGAGGATCATCATCGCGATGCCGCCGATCAGGCCGATGCCGTTGTTCTCGCGGTTCTGCCCCGAGAACACAGCCATGTTGGCGACCATGCCGATGGCGCCCGCGATCGTCGCGGTCATCGTCATGGTGAGGATGTCGTAGTTCTTGATATGCGCCAGCTCATGCGCGATGACGCCCGCCACCTCCTCGCGCGACAGCGAGTTCATCAGCCCGGACGAGACCGCCACGGCGGCATGCGCGTGGTCGCGGCCGGTCGCGAAGGCGTTCGGCTGCTCGTTGTCGATGATGTAGACCTTCGGCATCGGAAGCTGCGCGCGGGTCGCGAGCTGGCGCACCATCTGCACCAGCTCGGGCGCGCTCTGGTCGTCGACCTCGCGGGCGCCGTAGGTGGACAGCACCATCTTGTCGGAAAACCAGTAGCTGAAGAAATTCATGCCGAGCGCGATGATGAACGCGATCGCCATGCCGCCCTTGCCGCCGGCCACATAGCCGATCGCCATGAACAGGGCGGTCATCGCCGCGAGAAGCAACGCGGTGCGCATGAAGTTCATCGTCATACTCCAACGGCCCCGATCGGCGGGGCGGACGGCGTAAAGGTGGCGCGCGGCCCCCGGTCCCGCAAGGGGGCGGCGCTTGACAGGACCGGCGATGCGGCGCTTTCAAGGGGCATGACGGAGGAGAAGTCGACGGAGGAGAAGACAGATACGCCCGAGGCGCGCCGGGCCGCCGCGGCGAGGCGCGCGCTGGCCGAGGCGCGCCAGCGCCGCGCCGCCATCGACGCGGTCGGCTACGAGCGCCCGCGCGAGAAGAACGGGCGCGGCGGGCTGGAGCCGGTCCGCTACGGCGACTGGGAGATCAAGGGGCTGACGTCGGACTTCTGAGATCGTTCGATGTCTCCGGCACCAGCCAGCCACGATAGGCGACGAGCCGGCCGATCCACGGCAGCCCGATCGAGACGTCGAATTGGAAGCGCCCTGCTTCGTCGAGCCGCTCGCGCGCATGGCTTACGGGCAGCAGGGCGCGCGGCAGCGGCAGCGGACCGATCCGCCCGCTCTCGACGACGAAATCGATGCCCTCGGCGCTCGGCACCAGTCGCAAATCGAAGGTGATCGGGCCGAAACGCTCCGTGACGGCCCCGCGTCCCCCTGCCCGCCGCGCCAGCACGCTCTGGAACCGATGGCCCGCGATCTCGCGCACCCAGCGCTCGGCTGCGCCCTCGCGGCGCATCGTGACGGTCACGGGCACGTCGGCGGCGGCCGGCGGAAAGCCGAAGAGGCTCGCCGCGAGCCGGCCGAGCGGTGTCGCGGCGCCCGCCACCGCGCAGCGGCCGCGCAATACAAGGGCCTCGCCCACCGCATGACCGGCGCGGATCGGTTCCGGCACCGCCGCGTAGCTTGGCCCGATCGCCGCCGCGAAGAGGTCGCGCGGCTCATCGAAGCGTCGCGCGACGATCCGGTAAGGCGCGAATTCCGCGAGGATCGCGGCGAGCGGCACGAGCCCGGCCGCCGCCACGGCGCCGGTCTCAATGAGGCGCCCCTCGGCCAGCGCCTTGAGGAGGGCTGCGGCCGGCAGGACCGGGATGTTCGGCCCGTCGCCCGCGATCGCCACCAGCGCGAAACTCGCGCGCGTCGGCACGCCCGCCGCATCGAGCCCCTCGGCCGTCACCGCCATGCCGCCGCGATCCGTGCCGAAGCCGTAGAGGAGATCGGCGAGAAAGCGCACCGGCCGCGCGAGCGGGGTGAGGGAGCCAAGCCAGCGCCAGACGACGAGCTGCTTCAGCGCCGAGAGGCCGAGATGCAGCACCGAAAGCTCCAGCCCGGCCCGGAACATCGCCTCCCGGCGCGGCGCGAAGCGGGCCGCGATGAGATCGAGATCCGGCGTCTCCACCAGCGACAGCCAGCGTTGCCCGAGGCCCGGCAGGCGCCGTCTTTGCAGCAGCCCCCAGCCCGGCGCGGCGCCCCAGGCGCCGCCCCGGAACAGGCGGACCGGCTGGCCGGCCCGCGCCAGGATCGCGGCGACGACCGAAAGGCCGCGCGGCGCCCGGTTGCCGGGCGAGATCGCGACCTCGACCGCATCGACCCGCCGCCAGCCCGCCAGCATCTCGTCCAGCACCGCCTGGCTGAGGCCGGGCGTGGAGCTCGCGCCCGTCACGGCGAGCACGCCGGCCTGCCGCGCCTCGGCATCGAGCGCCGGGAAGGCGGCGACGAAATCGCGCGCATCCGCGATATCGACATA
>JBDHTH010000415.1:0-3625 GCA_039808545.1 Phreatobacteraceae bacterium
GGATAGAGCTGATAGCGCGGCGAGCCGCCCGCCAGCAGCATCTCGCCGGGCGCCGGGCAATGCCCCGCGAGACCGAGCGCATGCGCATACCAGCCGAAGGTGAACATCGCGTCGCTCATCGCGATGTCGAGAAAGGCACCGCGCCCGGTCGCCTCGCGCGCCCGGAGCGCCAGCAGGATGTTGATCACCGCCGGCATGGTGCCGCCGCCGATATCGGCGATCAGCGCCGGCGGCACGGTCGGCGCCTCGGCCGGCCCCGGCGCCAGTGCGAGCAGGCCGGTATCGCCGATATAGTTGAGGTCGTGCCCCGCGGTGCCCGCCTTTGGCCCGTCCTGGCCGTAGCCGGTGATCGCGCAATAGATCAGCCGTGGATAGAGCGCCGACAGCGCTTCGTAGCCGAGGCCGAGCCTCGGCATCACGCCCGGCCGGAACTGCTCGATCAGGATATCGGCCTCGGCGATGAGGCCCATCACGCGGTCGCGATCGCGCGGATCCTTCAGATCCGCCTCCACGATGCGCTTGCCGCGATTGAGAAGCGCGTGCGGGATCGAGGCGCCGTCCTTCAGCGGCGGATAGAACCGCATGTCCTCCCCGCCCGGCCGCTCGATCTTGACGACCTCGGCGCCGGCCTCGGCGAGGAACAGGCTGGCCATCGGCCCCGGCAGCAGGGTGGAAAAGTCGACAACCTTGACGCCGGCCAGCGGCTGCGCAGCGCCTGGCCGCCCGGAATCCTCGGATTTCGCCATGCCACGCCCCGCGCCGGCTATCATCAGGGGAATAGCGTAGCCGGGATCGTTTCGGTCTTCACCAGATACATGATGAGGGTCAGCGTCACGAGCGACACGCCGGTGCCGAGCAGCACGGAGCTCGACGCCTCGCGCACCCAGACATCGTATTGCCGTGCCGTGATGAAGACGTTGAGCGCCTGCGGCAGCGCCGCCAAGAGGACCGCGGCATAGACCCAGACCTTGTCGAACGGGCCGAGCAGCGACAGCAGCAGCAGCACCAGGAAGGGATGGAACAGCAGCTTCACGGCGACGACGATCGGCACCTCCCAATCGATCTCCTCGAACGGCCTGAGCGCCACCGTGACGCCGAGCACGAACAGCGCGCAAGGAGCGGCGGCGCTGGCGAGGAACTGCAGGAGCTGGTCGACGCCCTGCGGCAGCTTGAGCTGCACGATGGCCGCCGCCACCCCCGCGAAGGTTGCGAGGATGAAGGGATGCGTGAAGATCTTGACGAGGATCTCGCGCACTGTGGCCCAGAACCCCTGCCTGTCGCGGCCATAGACCGCCATCATCACGGCGATCAGGGTGAACAGCAGCATGTTGTCGAAGCAGAAGATCAGCGCGACCGGCACCGCCGCCCCGGCCCCGAGCGTGCCGATCGCCAGCCCCGGCCCCATATAGCCGATATTGCCGTAGCCGCCGGCGAACGCCGCGAGCGACGCCTCGGCCGGCCGGTCGCGCAGGACGAGCCGCGCCAGCACGAAGGCCGTCGCGAAGGCGCCGAAGGTCGCCAGC
Source organism: Phreatobacteraceae bacterium (assembly GCA_039808545.1). GTDB lineage: Bacteria > Pseudomonadota > Alphaproteobacteria > Rhizobiales > JBDHTH01 > JBDHTH01. Next base: position 1,524 of record JBDHTH010000415.1, read on the forward strand.
GTCGTGCCGATGACGAAGGGTGGGTTGTTGAGCTTCTCGAGCGGCGTCTGCGCGAGGATGCGGTAAAACAGCGCCGGCAGCGAGATATAGATCAGGAAGAAGTTCATCCAGGCGAGCCCGGCCTCGGGAATCTTCTTCAGCTTGCCGCTGACGAAGCCGATGATGATCAGCCCGAAGAACGGCAATGCGAGGGTTAGAACTTCGGCCATGCGCGCCCTTTCCATGGCCTATTTCGGCCTATTGCGGCTCTAGAATGCCGCCGAAATTCGGTCAATCGCCGCCATTGCATCCGCCCTGCGCGCATTCGCATGCGGCTGCGCTACGCGGGCCGCATTGGCGTTCCGCGGCCGGTTGAGCTAGAAGAAGCGCGATTGCTGCAGCGCAACAGAACGAGTCCCGCCATGACCAAGCCGCCGCGCCGCTTCTTCGAACCGCTGGCACTCGGCGCGCCCCGGCCCTACACGGCGCTGCCGGTGCGGCTCGAGCGGATGATCCATTTCGTGCCGCCGCATATCGAGAAGATGCGCGCCAAGGCGGCGGATCTCGCGCGCGAGGTCGACGTCGTGCTCGGCAATCTCGAGGATGCGGTGCCGGCCGACGCGAAGATCGCGGCCCGCGAAGGCTTCATCGCGATGGCGAGAAGCGTCGATTTCGGCGAGACGGGTCTGTGGACGCGCGTCAACGCGCTGAATTCGCCCTGGGTGCTCGACGACCTGACCGAGATCGTCGCGGCGGTCGGCGACAAGCTCGACGTCGTCATGCTGCCGAAGGTCGAGGGCGTCTGGGACATCCACTATCTCGACCAGCTCCTGGCTCAGCTCGAGGCAAGGCACGGCGTCGCCAAGCCCATTTTGATCCACGCAATCCTGGAAACCGCCGAGGGCGTGAAGAATGTCGATGCGATCGCCACCGCCTCCCCGCGCATGCACGGCATGAGCCTCGGGCCGGCCGATCTTGCGGCCTCGCGTGCCATGAAGACGACGCGCGTCGGCGGCGGCCATCCGGAATACAAGGTGCTGGCGGATGCCGCCGACGGCGCCGGGCGCCCCGCCTTCCAGCAGGATTTGTGGCACTACACGCTGGCCAGGATGGTCGATGCCTGCGCCTCGGCCGGCATCAAGCCCTTCTACGGCCCTTTCGGCGATTTCTCGGACCCCGCCGCCTGCGAGGCGCAGTTCCGCAACGCCTTCCTGCTCGGCTGCGCCGGCGCCTGGACGCTGCACCCCTCGCAGATCGGCATCGCCAAGCGAGTCTTTGCGCCGGACCCGGCCGAGGTCGCCTTCGCTGGCAAGATTCTTGCTGCAATGCCCGACGGAACCGGCGCGGTGATGATCGATGGCAAGATGCAGGACGACGCGACCTGGAAGCAGGCCTCGGTCATCTACGACCTCGCCAAGCGCGTCGCGGCGCGCGATCCGGAGCTTGCAGAGCGTTACGGAATGTGATCCCGGGCGCGGATTTCCCGCATGACCTTCCTCGTATAAAGTATCGATGACCATGATGACGCATCATTCCGACATATCGACGCCGCTCGACGCGCCGATCGTCCGCGAGGCGAAATTCCGCATCGGCGAGGTCGTGAAACACCGCCTGTTCCCGTTCCGCGGCGTGATCTTCGACGTCGACCCGACCTTCTCGAACACCGAGGAGTGGTGGGAGGCGATTCCCGTCGAGATCCGGCCGCGCAAGGACCAGCCCTTCTATCACCTGCTCGCTGAGAACGACGAGCAGGAATACGTCGCCTATGTCTCGGAGCAGAACCTGCTGCCGGACACCTCCGGCGTGCCGCCGCGCCATCCGCAGGTCGCCGAGATGTTCGAGCGCGGCCGCGACGGCGCCTTTCATCCCAAGCAGCAGACGAACTGACGCGCTCGCCGCAGGCATCCGGCGGGGACGTCTGAAATAAAAACGCGGGCCCGAGGCCCGCGTTTTCGTTCGACTGGTTGACTAGCTTACGGCTTCGGAGCCGGCGTGACCGGCGCTGCGGGAGCCGGGGTCGGCGGCGTCGCGCCCGGCGTCTGCTGCTGCTCCAGCAGCTTCTTGCGGGTCTCCTCGGCGCGCTTCTGCAGCTCTTCCTGAAGCTGCTTCTGCTGCTCCTCGAC
>JBDHTH010000416.1:0-3624 GCA_039808545.1 Phreatobacteraceae bacterium
CCACTACCAGCCCGGCCACAACCACACCTCCATGGGGCAGACCAAGGAGGCGGACGGCAAGTGGCTGATCTCGCTGAACAAGTTCTCGAAGGACCGCTATCTCAATGTCGGCCCGCTGAAGCCCGAGAACGACCAGCTCATCGACATCTCGGGCGACCAGATGGTGCTGGTGCACGACAATCCGACCTTCGCGGAGCCGCATGACGCAACCATCGTGCACCGCTCCAAGATCAACCCTGTCCATATCTGGAACCGTGCCGATCCGTTCTTCGCCGATGCCGTGAAGCAGGCGACGGCGGACGGCGTCAAGCTCGAGGAGGACAACAAGGTCGTCCGCGACGGCGACAAGGTGCGCGTCTACATGACCTCGGTCGCGCCCGCCTTCGGGCTGGAGAGCTTCACGGTCAAGCAGGGTGACGAGGTGACGGTCTATGTCACCAATCTCGACGAGGTCGAGGACCTGACGCACGGCTTCGCGGTCATCAACTACGGCGTCAACATGGAGGTGGGGCCGCAGGCGACCGCTTCGGTGACCTTCAAAGCCGACAAGGCCGGCGTCTACTGGTACTACTGCTCCTGGTTCTGCCATGCGATGCACATGGAGATGAAGGGGCGCATGTTCGTCGAGCCGCGCGCGGCCTGACGTCATGCGTGCCACAGGGGCGAAGGCATTCCTCGCGGCGGCGGCCCTGGTGGCCGCCCTCGCGGCCGCGCCGGCGCGGGCCGAGACGATCGGCGTCGCGCCGGGCGGCGACCGGCCGCTTCAGGAGATCCTCGACGCGGCGCGTCCCGGCGACGTCGTGCGGCTCGCGCCCGGCACCCATCGCGGCCCCGTCACCATCGCCAAGACGCTGACGCTGGAGGGCGAGCCCGGCGCCGTGATCCTCGGCCCCGGAACCGGGACCGTGGTCATGGTCGCGGCACCGGAGGCGGTCGTGCGCGGGCTGGAGATCCGCGGCTCCGGCAAGGATATCGGCGCGCTCGATTCCGGCGTGTTCGTGGCGCGCATCGCGCGCGGCGCCCGGATCGAGGACAATGCGATCCTCGGCAATCTCTACGGGGTTTATCTGCAGGGCGCCGACGACGTCGCCGTGACGGGAAACCGCATCCTGGGCCTCACCGAGGGCCGCACCGCCGAGGCGGGCAACGGCGTGCATCTGTGGAACGCCACGGGCGCCAAGGTGATCGGCAACGACATCCGCTACGGGCGCGACGGCATCCAGGTCAATGCCAGCCGCCGCGTGCTGTTCTCGCGCAACCGCTTCGCCGAGCTGCGCTTCGCGATCCACTACATGTACACGAACGACAGCGAGATCAGCGACAACGTCTCGACCGGCAACGTCGTCGGCTACGCGATCATGTTCTCGAGCCGGCTGACGATCACCGGCAACGTCTCGGACGGCGACCGCGATCACGGCCTGCTGCTGAACTCGGCCAATGGCTCGCGCATCACCGGCAACAGGGTGATCGGCCGGATGCAGCCGGAGACGCGCTGGACCATGGCCGGCACGCTCGGCGACACGCATGGCGCCCCCGTGGCGACCGATCCGGCCGAGATCCGCGCGACCGCCGGCTTCAGGCTCGGCCCAGAGAAATGCGTCTTCATCTACAACGCCAACCGCAACCTCTTCGCCGACAACTGGTTCGAGAATTGCGCGATCGGCATCCATTTCACGGCTGGCTCGGAAGGCAATCGGATGACCGGCAACGCCTTCATCCGCAACCGGAACCAAGTGAAATATGTCGGCACGCGCCATCTCGACTGGTCGGTCGACGGGCGCGGCAATTTCTGGAGCGACAACCCGGCGTTCGACCTCGACCGCGACGGCATCGGCGACGCGCCCTACCGTCCGAACGGCATCGTCGACCGCGTGCTTTGGATCGCGCCCGAGGCCAAGATCCTGATCAACAGCCCGGCCGTGCAGGTCATCCGCTGGGCGCAGACGCAGTTTCCGGCACTGCTGCCCGGCGGGGTCGTCGACAGCCGCCCGCTGATGGCGCCGCCGCCGCGCGAAAGGCGCCGGCCATGACGCACGCGGTCGAACTGGAAAACGTGTCCAAATCCTTCGGCGCCATCGACGCCGTGAAGGATGCGTCCTTTACGCTCGGCGCCGGCGAGATCGTCGCGCTGGTCGGCCATAACGGCGCCGGCAAGACGACGCTGATCAAGCTGATGTTGGGGCTGATCCGACCCTCGTCGGGCCAACTGCGAGTGCTGGGCGAGGATCCGGCGGCCGGTTCGGCCGCGATGCGCCGGCAGATCGGCTACCTGCCCGAGAACGTCGCCTTCAACCCCTCGCTGACGGGCCGCGAGACGCTGCGCTTCTATGCGGCCTTGAAGCGCGCGCCGCGCGGACAGGTCGAGGAGCTTCTCGACCTAGTAGGCCTCGGCGCGGGGGCGGACCGGCGCGTGCGGACCTATTCCAAGGGCATGCGCCAGCGGCTGGGCCTGGCGCAGGCCATGCTCGGCGCGCCGAAGATCCTGCTGCTCGACGAGCCCACGACCGGGCTCGACCCGGCGCTCCGGCGCGACTTCTACGGCTTCCTCGACGCGCTGCGCGAAGAGGGCGCGACCATCCTGCTCTCCTCCCACGCGCTCGACGAGCTCGAGGGGCGCGCCGACCGCGTCATCATCATGGGGCGCGGCGTCAGAATCGCGGACGGCACGCTGGACGAGCTGCGCGCCCTCGCGCGGCTGCCGACCCGCATCCGCGTGAAGGTCGCGGACGGCGCGGCGCGCCCGCCGAACGACGGCGCCTGGCGGGCCGTGAACGGCCGGATGCTGGAGATCGACGTCGCGCCCGAGGACAAGGTCGCGCGGCTGCGCGCCGCCGTTGCGGCCGAGATCACCGATGTCGACGTGGCGGCGCCGACGCTCGACGCGCTCTACGCCCATTTCCAGGGCGAGCGGAAGGAGGGGCCGCGATGAAGACCGTCCTGATCATCGCCCGCAAGGAGATCCAAGAAGGGCTGCGCAATCGTTGGGTGCTGGCGACGACCTTGCTGCTCGCTGCGCTTGCACTGACGCTGACCTTCCTCGGCAGCGCGCCGACCGGCACCGTCGGCGCGAGCGCGCTCGACGTCGTGATCGTCAGCCTGTCGAGCCTGTCCGTCTTCCTCGTGCCGCTGATCGCGCTGCTGATCGCGCATGACGCGATCGTCGGGGAGGCCGAGCGCGGCACGCTGCTGCTGCTCCTCTCCTATCCGCTGGCCCGCTGGCAATTGCTGATCGGCAAGTTCGTCGGCCATATCGCGGTGCTCGCCTTCGCGACGCTGGTCGGATACGGGATCGCGGCCGCCGCGCTCGCGCTCATCGGCGGTCCGGCGGGCCCAGCGAGCTGGCGCGCCTTCGCGAGCCTGATCGGCTCCTCGGTGCTGCTCGGCGCGGTATTCGTCGCCATCGGCTATCTGGTGAGCGCCGCCAGCGCCGAGCGCGGCACGGCTGGCGGCATCGCGCTCGGCATCTGGCTCGTCTTCGTCCTGATCTACGACATGGCGCTGCTCGGCCTGCTGGTCGTCGACCAGGGCCGGGTCGTGACGGGCGGCGCGCTCAACCTGCTGCTGCTCCTCAACCCGACCGACATCTACCGCCTGCTCAATCTCGGCGGCACGGCCAGCGCCATC
>JBDHTH010000417.1:0-3609 GCA_039808545.1 Phreatobacteraceae bacterium
TAGACGATGCATTCCAGGCCGAACTTGGCGCAGATCGTCGCGGTGGCGACGCCGTGCATGCCCGCGCCCGTCTCGGCGATGATCCGCTTCTTGCCCATGCGGCGGGCGAGCAGGATCTGACCGAGCACGTTGTTCACCTTGTGCGCGCCGGTGTGGTTCAGGTCCTCGCGCTTCAGGTAGATCTTCGCGCCGCCGAAATGCTCGCTCAGCCGCTCGGCGAAATAGAGCGGGCTCGGGCGGCCGATGTAATGCGTGAGATATTTCCGCATCTCGGCCTTGAATTCGGGGTCGTTCTTCGCCTCGCCATAGGCTTTCTCGAGGTCGAGAATGAGCGGCATCAGCGTCTCGGCGACGAAACGGCCGCCATGGATGCCGAAATGGCCGCGCTCGTCGGGCCCGGTGCGGAACGAATTGGGCAAAGGCGCCGCTTTGGCGGGATTGGCGGTCACGGCACTCTCCGTCGGCGGCCCTCAGACCGCGGCGGCGCGGCGCGCGGCGGCGATGAAGGCGGCAATCTTGGCTGGATCCTTCTCGCCGGGGGCGCTTTCGACGCCCGACGAGACATCGACCCCCTTCGGCCGCACCCGCCTTATGGCCTCGGCGACGTTCTGAGGATCGAGGCCGCCCGATAGCATGAAGCCATGCGCCGGGTCGAGGCCGGCCAAGAGATCCCAGTCGAAAGACTGGCCGTTGCCGCCCGGCAGGATGGCGGCGGGCGGCGGCTTGGCGTCGAGCAGCAGATGATCCGCCGCATCCGCGAAGCTGTCGATCGCCGCGAGATCGGCCCTCGTCGCAATGCCGATCGCCTTCATGGTCTCGACGCCGAAGCGGGCCTTCACGGCGCGGACGCGCTCCGGCGTCTCGCGGCCGTGGAGCTGCAGGATGTCGGGGCGCACCGCCTCGACGATGCCGGCGAGCGAGGCATCATCGGCATCGACCGTCAGCGTCGCGATCTTGGCGCGGCCGCGCGCATGCTCGGCGAGCCGCGCGGCGGTCGCGAGATCGACGTTGCGCGGGCTCCTGGCGAAGAAGACGAGGCCGATCATGTCGGCGCCGCCGCCGAGCGCGGCATCGAGCGCGGCCTCAGTCTTCAGGCCGCATATCTTCACGAGGACCGTCATCGCCTTGGCCATCCGGCCGCGCTCAGAGCTCGACGCGCGGCAGGGTCTGTAGCTCGGTGCCGGGCGCCTTCGCGTCGGCGCGCACGCGTCTCAGGCTCGCCTCGGCGGCCCGCGCCCGGCGGCGATAGGCGCCCTGGCGCAGCCAGACCGCGACGCCGCCGATCACCACGCCGACCATCACGGCGAGGAGGATGACGACGAAAAGCGGCAGCGTGAGCGCATAGGCGGGCTGCTCGCGTGAGAAGGGGTCGAACAGCAGCGTCACGGGCCCGCGGTTGGCGATCGCCACCACGATGATCACGAGCCCCAGCGGGATGAGGATCAAGCCTTTGAGAAAATTCGACATCGTCGCCTTCACACGAAACTGCCGCCCGGCTCCATTATGGCGCGCGAAAGCGGCCGAGGAAAGCGAGGCCTTGGCCGGCGCCCGGTCAGGGGCGCGGCTGGTTCAGCCGGTCGCGCATCTCCTTGCCGGTCTTGAAGAACGGCACGACCTTCTCCTCGACCGCGACCTTGTCGCCGGTGCGCGGATTGCGGCCGCTGCGCGCCGCCCGGTTCTTCACCGAAAACGCGCCGAAGCCGCGCAATTCGACGCGATCGCCGCGCGACAGGGCCGCCGTGATCTCATCGAGGATCGCATTCACGATGTTCTCGACATCGCGCTGGTAGAGATGCGGATTGGATTCCGCGATCCGCAGAATCAGCTCGGATTTGATCATTAGGCCCCCACCTGCGGATCCTGCCCCGGCGTCCCCGCCTCATCGGCCGAGCGTCGCACGGGATCAAGACAACGTCGCCGTATCCCAGCACATCGCCGCGATGGCTGCGGATCGGTCATGGCGCCATGCGGGCCTTGCGCGTCCCGCCTATGGCGCGACGCGAGGGTGCCAAAGGGCCAGGAGCCCGTCAAGTTCGAGTACCGGCGCGTTCTGCGCCATCATGCGTGCGACGCCGTCGAGCCCGGCGGCCTCCAGCAGGCCCGTCAGGAGCGTATTGCCGAGGCCGAACATGCCGCGGCGCTGGGCGCGCGGGCGCCAGTCGAGGACCGGCAGGTTGGCCGTCACCTTCTTCTCGACCGTCATCCAGGCGATCGCGTCGCGCTCGGTGCCGATCTGGTCGATCAGCTTCAGCCCGATCGCCTCGCGGCCGCTGAAGACGCGGCCGTCCGCCACCTTGGCGAGGCCGGCATCGTCATACATGCGGCGGTCGCGGACGAGGTCCTTGAACCAGGCGAAGCTGTCGACGACGAGCCGCTCCAGCGCGGCGCGGGCCTCGGGGCTCGTCGGCTCCAGGCCGCTCGGCGCCGCCTTCAGCGGGCTGGAGCGCACCGTCTCGACCTGCACGCCGATCGTGTCGAGCAGCTTGGTGGCGTTCGGATACTGGAAGATCACGCCGATCGAGCCGACCAGCGCATTGGCGCGCGCCACGATGTGATCGGTGCCGATCGCCGCCACATAGCCGCCGGAGGCCGCGAGATTGTCGACGAAGGCGACGGTGGGCTTGGCCGCGACGAGGCGGCGGATCGCGTCGTGCAGCGCCTCCGAGCCCGTCACGGTGCCGCCGGGGCTGTTGATGACCAGCACGACGCCCTGGACGGTGGAGGATTTCGACACGCGGTCGATCAGCTCCAGCGTCGGCCGGTCGCCCGTGATGACGCCGCTGATGGTGATGCGCGCCACATGCGGGCGGCCGATATCGTTGATGTTGCGGCCGCTGGCGACCAGCCCGACGCCGATCAGCGCCACGATCGAGACGAGGATCGCGGCAATCCGCCAGAAGCTGAGGCGCCGGCGCAGGCGGCGCCGCTCAAGGATCGCTTCGACATCGAACATGGCTTTCTCCCGTCGAGCCCTTCGCTCCCGGCCCGGATATCAGATCGTCTGGTTGTAGTCACCGACTTCCGGGTTGGCCCGCAAGATCCGATCGACCGCCGCGAACATTTCGCGCATGCGCGCCTCCGAGACGGGGCTCTCGATGACGACCACCAGCTCGGGCTTGTTGGAGGAGGCGCGCACCAGCCCCCAGGTGCCGTCCTCGGCCGTCACGCGCACGCCGTTGACGGTCACGATATCGCGGATCGGCTGGCCCGCGACCGGCTCCCCGCGCGCCTGCATCGCCAGGAAATGCGCCACCACGCGCTCGACGACCTGGTATTTCACCTCGTCGGCGCAATGCGGCGACATGGTGGGGGTCTGCCAGGTCCGCGGCAGGGCCTTGCGCAGGTCCGACATCCGCTTATCCGGATTGCGGTCCAGCATGTCGCAGATCGCGATGGCCGAGACGAGCCCGTCGTCATAGCCGTGGCCGATCGGCGGGTTGAAGAAGAAATGCCCCGATTTCTCGAAGCCCGCTAAGGCGCCGAGCTCGGCGACGCGGCGCTTCAGATAGGAATGGCCGGTCTTCCAGTAGTCGATCGTGACGCCGTTGGCGCGGAGGACGGGCTCGGTCGCGAACAGGCCGGTCGATTTCACGTCGACCAGGAAGGTCG
>JBDHTH010000418.1:0-3607 GCA_039808545.1 Phreatobacteraceae bacterium
GATTTCGCCAGCAAGCTGATGGCGGATGTCACCGAGCTGCAGACCCGCATCAAGGGGCTGACGATTCCTCCGGACAAGATGGTCGGCGGCGCCGCCGCGCTGATCGAGGAGGTCGCCGCCACGAAGATCTCGGGCGAGGAGGACCGCTACAGCCACACCGATCTCTGGGACTTCCAGGCCAATATCGATGGCGCCAGGAAGATCGTCGACCTGCTGCGCCCGCTGGTCGCGAAGGAGGACAAGACGCTCGCCGACCGGATCGATGCCAATTTCGAGACGGTCGAGAAGACGCTCGCGAAGTACAGGCTGAAGGACGGCGGCTTCGAGACTTATGACAAGCTGAGCGAGGCGGATCGCAAGGCCCTCGCCGCGATGATCACCACGCTCGCCGAGGACCTCTCCAAGCTGCGCGGCGTGCTCGGCCTCGGCTGACGTACGACAGCGCTCGGCCCGCCGGGCACATCATCCTGCCGGGAGCGGCCATGCTTCCGGCGGGATCTTCGTCGAGGCGGCGACGACGGCTCGCGCCGCCATGCCGCCAGCCACGCCTCCACGAGACAGTCCCGCCATGCACGACTACATCCGCAAGATCCTCGGGGCGCGCGTCTACGATGTCGCGATCGAGAGCCCGCTCGATCCCCTGCCACGCCTTTCCTCACGCCTTGGCGCGAAGGTGGCTGTGAAGCGGGAGGACCTGCAGCCGGTCTTCTCCTTCAAGCTGCGCGGCGCCTACAACAAGATGGCGGGGCTTTCGGCCGAGGCGGGCGCGCGCGGCGTGATCTGCGCCTCGGCCGGCAACCACGCGCAGGGCGTGGCGCTGGCGGCCCGCCGGCTCGGCCTGAAGGCGACGATCGTCATGCCGCGCACCACGCCCGACATCAAGGTCCAGGCAGTGCGCAGCCTCGGCGGGCGGGCGGTGCTGCATGGCGAGAGCTTCGACGAGGCCCATGCCCATGCGCGCCATCTCGAGGCCGAGAAGGGGCTGACCTTCATCCACCCCTATGACGATCCCGAAGTGATCGCCGGGCAAGGCACGATCGGCATGGAGATCCTGCGCCAGCACCCGGATCCGATCGAGGCGATCTTCGTGCCGATCGGCGGCGGAGGCCTCGCGGCCGGCATCGCCGTCTACGCGAAGTTCCTGCGTCCGGAGACAAGGATCATCGGCGTCGAGCCCGAGGATGCCGCATCCATGGCCGCCGCCATCGCGGCGGGCAAGCGCGTTGTGCTCGACCAGGCCGGGCTCTTCGCCGACGGCGTCGCCGTGCGGCAGGTGGGCGAGGAGACGTTCCGCCTCTGCCGCGCGCTGCTCGACGAGGTCGTGACGGTCTCGACCGACGAGATCTGCGCGGCCGTGAAGGACATCTTCGAGGACACCCGCGCGATCGCGGAGCCCGCCGGCGCCGTCAGCCTCGCGGGGCTCAAGGCCTACGCGGCCCGGCGCGCCGAAAGGTCAGGCGCGTTGATCGCGATCAACAGCGGCGCCAACATGAATTTCGACCGGCTGCGTCACATCGCCGAGCGCGCCGAGATCGGCGAGCAGCGCGAGGCGCTGCTGGCGGTCACGATCCCCGAGCGCCCCGGCAGCTACCGCGCCTTCATCCAGCTCCTCGGACGGCGTGCGATCACCGAGTTCAACTACCGCTACGGCGATCCGCAGGAGGCCCGAATCTTCGTCGGCGTGCGGCTTGCCGAGGGCGAAGCCGAGAAGCGCCAGATCATCGCCATGCTCGCCGACCACGGCTATCCGGTGCTCGACATGAGCGACAACGAGCTCGCCAAGCTGCATATCCGCTACATGGTGGGCGGACAGGCGCCGGATCTCGGCGACGAGATGATCTTCCGCTTCCAGTTCCCGGAGCGGCCGGGCGCCCTGCTGAAATTCCTCAACAGCCTGTCCAGCGGCTGGAACATCTCGCTGTTCCACTACCGCAACCACGGCGCCGATTACGGCCGCGTGCTCGCCGGCATCCAGATCCCGGCCGACGAGCGCGGACGGCTGACGCAGAGTCTCGACGCGCTCGGCTATCCATACTGGGACGAGACCGCCAACCCTGCCTATCGCTCCTTCCTGGCGGGCGCATCCGCGCGCGTCGCGGCTTAAAACGATTCCCGCAGATGCGTGCCCGCAGGATCGCGCCACACGACCACGATTGGATTTCGAGCAGCCGCTACGCGACCATCTCGGGCATTTCCGCGACGCTCAGCTCGGTACCGGGTCGGCGTTCCAGCCTGCGCCCATCTGCAACGATTCCGTCTCGAGGAGGCATGGTGCATGCACCGCGCCGCAGAAGAAGCGGCCTACGAAGGTTTTCTCGTCGGCCGCTCCATCTGATACAGATAGCCAAGCGATCATCCCGACGCGATTAGCCTGTGTTTCCCGATCACGGCATTTGCGTTTAAGACGACCATCATCTGGCGCGCCGAAGGTGCGGTTGCCTCGCGTCGGCCCGCCCCTTTGTCGCTGGAAGAGCGAGCGTAGCGTCGATGCACCCTGAGCCATGATCAACATCCGCCATCTTCTCGTGGCGCATGCGGTGCTCGAGCACGGCTCGGTCAGCGCCGCGGCCCGGCGCCTGCGCGTGTCGCAGCCCTCGATCACCAAGACGCTGAAGCTTGCCGAGCAAGAGCTCGGGATCGCCCTGTTCGAGCGCGTCGCGGGCCGCCTGCAACCGACATCCGAAGCCTTGCTGATGCTGCCGGAGGTCAAGCGGCTGGCCGGCTTCGTCGGCACGCTCCAGGACCTCGCCGACCAGATCCGCGGCGGGCGGATCGGCAAGATCGCCATGGCCACGAACTCGACGCTCGCCAATTCCGTGCTCGCGGAAGCGGCCGCCGCGCTGCGCCGGCAATGGCCGGCCGTGACCATAGAGATCATGGCCTACGCGACCAAGGACGCGATTGAGCGCGTCGCCCTCAATGCGGTGGATTTCGGCATCACCGACGTGCCGGTCAACGATGCCGACCTGCGTATCGCCAGCCTCTGCGAGGCGGAGGTGGTGTGCGTGCTGCCGGACGGGCATCGGCTCGCGGCACGGGACAAGGTCGACGTCTCCGACCTCGTCGAAGAGCCGATTCTCGCTTTCTCCGAGGAAACGCGGCTTGGCGGCGCTCTGCTCGAGACATTCCGCGAGCGCGCGCCGCGCTTCCAGTTCGCCGGAACCGTCAACCAGTCGACGGTCGCCTGCGCGCTCGTCGAGCGCGGCGCGGGGATCGCGCTGATCGATCCCTTTCCCGTGCTCGCCGGAGCCTATCGCGACCTCACCATTCGCCGGCTGACGCCGCGCCTTGCGATCTCGCCCGTGATCATCCGCCGCATCGACCGACCGCCATCGCGCTTCGCCATCGCCTTCGAGGCCGAGCTTCGCAAGACGCTTGCCGGCCTTGCGGAGACGACGGATTTCGTTCGAGCAACCAATCCATAACAAAATCGAATCTTCTTTGCGAAAATTATGTATTTGAGGCTATAGGCTAATGCGCATTAGCCTCCCTGGGTCCGCTGGGCCGGGAGGTGACGATGACGCAGCACACGCGACCGAATACGGCCGCGTCGCCCATGAGGCCGCCAAGATGATGCGCTGGATCGATCCCTCGATCGAGCTCGCGG
>JBDHTH010000419.1:0-3604 GCA_039808545.1 Phreatobacteraceae bacterium
GGCGGTTCCCCCCATGATCGTCGTGAACATCGTGGCGGCAGCGGAAGAGGCTGTCGAGCCGTCGAGGCACGCAGATGTGCGCGCGCCGCAGCCCACCATCGGCATCCTGGAACCTTGACCGCTCCTTTGGAGGCGTTCCAAACTACCTGCATGCCCTGCGCCGCGAGCGCCGGGATGATCAAGCGCCGCTCCGCCATAGCGCGGTGCGTCCAGGGAGATGCCCGATATGCCGACCGTTTCGATGATCGTGAACGGGCGCGAAGCGTCCGCCAATGTCGATCCGCGAACCCTGCTCGTCCAGTTTCTCCGCGAGAAGCTCAGGCTGACCGGCACGCATATCGGCTGCGACACCAGCCAGTGCGGGGCCTGCGTCGTGCATCTCGACGGCAAGGCCGTCAAATCCTGCACGGTGCTGGCGCTGACCGCCAACGGCTCGGTCGTGACCACCATCGAGGGGCTCGCCAACGGAGACCAGCTCCACCCGATGCAGGAGGCCTTCCGCGAGCATCACGGGCTGCAATGCGGCTTCTGCACGCCCGGCATGATCATGTCGGCGGTCGACATCGTGAACCGGCGCGGCGGCGATCTCGACGAGAAGACGATTCGCGAGGACCTCGAAGGCAACATCTGCCGCTGCACCGGCTATCACAACATCGTCAAGGCGGTGGAGGCCGGCGCGAGGGCGATGGCCGCCAAGGGCGAGATCAGACAAGCGGCGGAATAAGGCGGCAAGCGCCGCCGCAACCATCACATATCTGACCTGCGAGCGTCGAACCCTGGGGAGGGGCGTATGGCAGTCAAGGAGAGCGGCATCGGAGCCTCGGTGCGCCGCCGCGAGGATTTTCGCTTCATCACGGGGCGCGGCCAGTACACGGACGACATCAGCCGGCCCGGCCAGGTCGTCGCCTATTTCCTGCGCTCGCCCTATGCGCACGCCACCATCAAGTCGATCGATATGGCCGCCGCGAAGAAGATGCCGGGCGTCGTCGAGATCTTCACGGGCGAGGACATCGCGGCCGACAAGGTCGGCGGGCTGATCTGCGGCTGGATGATCCATAGCCAGGACGGCACGCCGATGAAGGCGGGGCCGCATCCGGCGCTGGCGGTCGGCAAGGTGCGCTATGTCGGCGACCATGTCGCGGTCGTCGTCGCCGAGACGCTGGCCGAGGCGCGCGACGCCGCCGAGGCGATCAATGTCGATTACGGCGTGCTGCCGGCCGTGACCGATCCCGCCAAGGCCCTTGGGAGCGGTGCGCCGGAGGTGCATGCGGAGGCGCCCGACAACCGCATCTTCAACTGGCATCTCGGCGACAAGGCGGCGACCGACGCGGCCTTCGCGGGCGCCAAGCATGTCGTGACGCTCGACATCGTCAACAACCGCCTCGTGCCGAATCCGATGGAGGCGCGCGCCGCGGTCGCCGAATATGATGCGGGCACCGAGGGTTTCACGCTCTGGACGACCAGCCAGAACCCGCATGTCATCCGCCTCATCCTCTCGGCCTTCGTCGGCCTCGCGCCCGAGCACAAGCTGCGGGTGATCGCGCCGGATGTCGGCGGCGGCTTCGGCTCGAAGATCTTCTGCTATGCCGAAGAGGTGGTCTGCGTCTGGGCCTCCAAGAAGATCCGGCGGCCGATCAAATGGGCCTCCGACCGGACCGAGGCGTTCCTGTCGGACGCGCATGGCCGCGACCATGCGACGAAGGCGGAGCTGGCGGTGGACGCCGGCGGCAGGATCCTGGCCCTGAGGGCGCATACGATCGCCAATATCGGCGCCTATATGTCGACCTTCTCGTCCTCGGTGCCGACCTATCTCTACGCGACGCTGCTCTCCGGGCAGTACGCGATCCCGGCGATCTCCTGCACGGTCGATGCGGTCTACACCAACACCACGCCGGTCGACGCCTATCGTGGCGCAGGGCGACCCGAGGCGACCTTCGTGGTGGAGCGGCTCGTCGAGGTCGCGGCGCGGCAGGTCGGGCTGGATCCGGCCGAGTTCCGGCGTCGGAACTTCATCCGGCAGTTCCCGCACCAGACGCCGGTCATCATGAACTACGACATCGGCGACTACGAAGCCTCGCTGAAGAAGGCGATGGAGATCGCCGACACGGCCGGCTTTCCGAAGCGCAAGGCGGAAGCCGCGCGGCGCGGCAAGCTGCGCGGTCTCGGCTATTCGGCCTATATCGAGGCCTGCGGCATCGCGCCGAGCCAGGCGGTCGGCTCGCTCGGCGCGGGCGTGGGCTTGTGGGAATCGGCCGAGGTGCGGGTCAATCCGGTCGGCACGGTCGAGGTGCTGACCGGCTCGCACAGCCACGGGCAGGGGCACGAGACGACCTTCGCGCAGCTCGTCGCCGACCGGCTCGGCATCCCGATCGAGAACGTCTCGATCGTGCATGGCGACACCGACAAGGTGCAGTTCGGCATGGGCACCTACGGGTCGCGCTCCGGCGCGGTCGGCATGTCGGCGATCGCCAAGGCGCTCGACAAGGTCGAGGCCAAGGCCAAGAAGGTCGCGGCGCATGTGCTGGAGGCCGCCGAGGGCGACATCGAGTTCAAGGACGGCAAGTTCACGGTGTCGGGGACCGACAAGTCGGTCGATTTCGGCACGGTGGCGCTCAACGCCTATATCGCCCACAAGTTCAACCCGCAGGAGCTGGAGCCGGGGCTGAAGGAGGGGGCGTTCTACGATCCCCAGAACTTCACCTTCCCGGCCGGGTGCCATATCTGTGAGATCGAGGTCGATCCGGAGACGGGGCAATCGGAAATCGTCAAATGGACGGCGGTCGACGATTTCGGCGTGCTGATCAACCCGATGATCGTGCATGGCCAGGTGCATGGCGGCATCGCCCAAGGGGTGGGGCAGGCGTTGTTCGAGGGCACGCGCTACGACGAGAGCGGCCAGCTCCTCACCGCCTCCTTCAACGACTATGCGATGCCGCGCTCCTCGGACCTGCCGTCCTTCGCGGTCGACACGACCGAGACGAAATGCCCGTCCAACCCGCTCGGCATCAAGGGCTGCGGCGAGGCGGGGGCGATCGCCTCGCCGGCCGCGGTCATCAACGCGCTGACCGACGCGGTCGGCCACGAGAACGTGCCGATGCCGGCCTCCGCGCATGCGCTGTGGCGGGCCGTGCAGGCCATGAAACCGGCGCGGGCCGCGGAATGAGGCGGCCCATGACCCTTGAACCGATTTCGAAGTCCGGGAGGCTCTGACGATGTATCCCTTCACCTATATGCGCGCCAAGAGCGTCCGGGCCGCCGCCAACGCGCTCGCCAGGAACGAGGACGCCAAGCTGCTGGCGGGCGGCCACACGCTCCTGCCGACGCTGAAGCTGCGCCTCGCCAATCCGGCCGAGCTGATCGACATTTCGGGACTGCCGGAGCTGAAAGGCATTGCGATCAAGGGCCGCAACCTGGTGATCGGCGCCGGCACCACGCATGCGGAGATCGCCGGCTCGGCGGCCGTGGAGGAGTTCTGCCCGGCCTTCGCGGAGCTCGCAGGCTCGATCGGCGATCCGGCGGTGCGCCATCGCGGCACGATCGGCGGCTCGATCGCCAACAACGATCCGGCGGCCGACTATCCCTCCGCCATGCTGGCGCTCGGCGC
>JBDHTH010000420.1:0-3603 GCA_039808545.1 Phreatobacteraceae bacterium
CGCTCGCCATGGAGGGGACCTGCTCGGGCGAGCACGGGGTCGGCCAGGGCAAGATGAAATACCTGGAGGCGGAGCACGGGGCCGAGGCGCTGCGCCTCATGGCGGTGCTGAAGCAGGCGGTCGATCCAGACAACATCATGAATCCGGGCAAGATCCTCGCGCCCGGCTGAGGCGAATTATTGCGCCGATCAGGGCCTGATCGCCGCGATAAGGCCATCGATCTGCGGTAAGGTCCGCGGATCGGATTCTTTTGGGGAGACGGCGTGCAGAACACGCTCCTGGCCATCGCGATCGCGGCGATCATCGTCCTGGTAGCGGCCCTCATCGGGCCGTTCTGGATCGATTGGGACGCCCATCGCGCCCGTTTCGAGGCCGAGGCGGGGCGGATCATCGGCGCGCCCGTCAGGGTCGGCGGGCCGATCACGGCGCGGCTGCTGCCGACGCCGAGCCTGTCGATGACCGGCATAGAGATCGGCGCCGATCCGAGCCGGCCCGCCGCCTCGGCCGAGAGGCTGGCGCTGACGGTCGGCTTCACGGGGCTGCTGCGCGGCGAGGTGCGGGTCGAGGAGGCGGTGCTGACGCGCCCGGCCTTCCATCTCGTGCTCGACGCCGACGGAAAGCTGGCGAGCGGGCCGCTGCCCAACGTCGCGAGCCTCGCCGAGGTCGCGGTGCAGCGTTTCGAGATCGTCGACGGGCTGGTGACTGTCCGGCGCGGCGACGAGGCGCCGATCGAGATCGCGCAGATCGGCTTCGTCGCGGCGGCGCGCACGCTCGCCGGCCCCCTGCGCGGCGACGGAAGGGCGCGGGTGGCGGGGCGCGAGATCACGTTCCGCGTCGCCGCCACGCAGGCCGACGGCGCCGCCAAGCTCCGCCTGACGCTCGGGCTCGACGCGGCGCGCGCCGTGGACCTCGACGGCAGCCTGACGGTGCGGGACGGCCGCCCCGCCTTCGACGGCGGCTTCGCGCTGCTCGTCGCGCCGAGCGCGGCGCGGCCCGGCGCGCTGCCCTTCCGCCTGACGGCGCAGGTCAAGGCGACGCCGGTCGGCGCGACCGCGCCGCTCGCCGAGATCCTGCTCGGCAGCGACGAGCGGCCGCTGCGCCTCACAGGCACCGGCAGCGCCGAATGGCGCGGCCGCCCGCGCCTCGACCTGGCGCTGAAGGCGCGACAGCTCGATCTCGACCGGATGGTGTCGCTGCCCGAGGAGACGCGCCGCGAGCCGCTGCGGGTCCTCTCCGCGCTGCTGCCGAGCTTCACGGGCTCCGACGATCCCGGCCTCGACGCTGCCCTCGCGATCGAGGTGCCGCAGATGGTGGTGGCGGGCGCGCTCGTCACCGATGTCGCGGCGCGCGTCGCGGTCGGTGGCGCCGGCTGGCGGATCGAGACGCTGTCGGCGCAGCTTCCGGGACGCGGGCAGTTTACGTTGCAGGGAACCGTGACGGCGGGCACCGACACGCTCTATGCCGGCACGGTCGCGGCCGATATCGCCGAGCCGGCGGCGCTGGCGGCCTGGATCGAGGGGCGGGACGGGGTGGCGGCGCAGCGCCGCGCCACCGACCGGCTGAAATTCGACGCCAAGCTCGCGGTGAAGACCGATTCCGTGGTCGTCGAGGCGCTGAAGGGCGCGCTCGGCGAGGCCGGCTTCAAGGGCAACGGCGATTACGCGACGCTGCCGGACGGGCGGCGGCGCCTCGCCGCCAGGATCGATGCGGGCGCGCTCGATATCGAGGCGCTGCAACGGCTCTCCCTGGCGCTCGGCATCGATCCGGCGGCCGATATCGACGTCGCGCTGGATCTGAGGGCAGGGCAGGTGAGCGCCGGCGATCTCGCGCTGCGCGCGGTGCTGGTCAAGGCCGGACTCAGCCGGGGACGGCTGACGCTCGAGGATGTCCGGATCGGCGATGTCGGCGGCGCGGCGCTCAGCGGGCGGGCAGTGCTCGACAACGCGCTTCTCGCCCCGAGCGGCACGGCGACCTTCACGGTGAAGGGCGAGAAGCTCGATGCGCTGGCGCCGCTCATCGCCAGGCTGCCGGGCGCCGGGCCGCTCGCCGCGATCCTTCAGCCGCGCCTGCCGGTGCTCGCGCCGGCCGATCTCGCCGCGACGCTGCGCCTCGCGGAGGGCAGCATCGCGCAGCTTTCGGTCGAGGGGCGGCTCGCGCGACAGGCGCTCGACCTGAAGCTCGACTCCCCGCCCGCCGGCGGGCCCTGGGCGCAGCGGCCGCTGAAGCTCGCGGCCAGCCTGAAAGGGGCGGGGCCGGAGGGGCTGCTGGCGCTGCTCGGCCTGCCGGCCGCGGCGGGCAGCGCCGGGCCGCTCGACCTGTCGGTCCAGGCGAGCGGCGTGCCGGCGCGCGAGCTCGCGACCAAGGCGGCCTTGACGATGCCCGCCGGCACGATCGGCTTCGACGGGCAATTGCGCAGCGACGAGAACGCCGACCTCATCGGCAAGGGGCGGCTCACCGCTCGCCTCGCCGATGCGCGGCCCTTCGCGCAGGCGCTCGGCATCGTCGCGGCGGGACAGGTGCCGCTGCGGCTCGACACGGCGCTCGCCTTCGACCCGCTGGAGGTCAAGGCCGAGGCGATCGACGCCGAGATCGCCGGGGTGAAGACCAGCGGCCGGCTCGTCTTCGCGACCAAGCCGGAGCGGCGGATCGACGGCGCCTTGCGGCTGGCGCGGCTCGATCTCGCGACCATCGCGGGGATCGGGCTCGGCGTGCCGCCGATCGTGCCGGGCGGGGCGACGCTTTGGCCGACCGCACCGTTCGGGCCGCATCCGCTGGCCGGCATCGCGGGCGAGGTCGCCCTGACGATCGACCGGCTCGGGCTCGGCGGCGAGCGCGCCGCGACCAATGTGAAGGCGGTGTTCCGCGCGGTGCGCGACGAGATCGCCTTCGAGGAGATCACGGGGCGCGGGCTCGACGGCGAGCTCGAAGGCGCCTTGGTGCTGGCCCGGCGCGCCGATATCGCCACCGCGACGGTGCGCTTCAAGGCACGCGGCGCCAACCCGGCCGCGATGCTCGGCCGCCCGGCCGGCGCGCCGCTCGCCGGCAAGGTCGACCTGACGCTCGATGCGACCGGCACGGGCCGCACGGTCGCGGCGATCGTCGCCTCGCTGACCGGCGGCGGCACCGTGAAGCTCGGCAATGCGCGGATCGCGGGGCTCGATCCGCGCGCCTTCGACGCGGCCTTCGCGCTCGCCGAGGCGAAGCCCGACGCGGACGGCAAGACTCAGCTCAACGAGGAAAAGCTCGGCGCCGCCTTCCTGCCGGCGCTGAATGGCGGGCCGCTCACGGTGCCCCAGGCGGAAGCCGCCTTCGCGATCGCGGGCGGGACGATCCGGCTGCGCGGCGCGCCGTTGGCGGCGCAGCCGGTCGCGGTCACGGGCAGCCTGTCGATCGACCTGCGCAACGCCACGATGGAGGCCGAGACCGTGATGACGGCGCCGCGCCCGGCGGGCGATGCGACGCCCGGCGCGCCCGTCGTCACCATCGTCGATGCCGGGCCGCTGACGGCGCCGAAGCGGGCGGTCGAGCTCGGGCCGCTGATCGGCTACCTGACGATCCGTGGCCTCGACCGCGAGATCCAGCGGCTGGAGACGCTCGAGCGCG
>JBDHTH010000421.1:0-3593 GCA_039808545.1 Phreatobacteraceae bacterium
ACCGCCTCGGCCGTGCCCGTGGAGCCGTCATACATGGAGGCGTTGGCGACCTCCATGCCGGTCAGAAGCGCGACCTGGGTCTGGAACTCGAACAGATATTGCAGCGTGCCCTGCGCGATCTCGGGCTGGTAGGGCGTGTAGGAGGTCAGGAACTCGGAGCGCTGGATCAGGTGATCGACGCTCGCCGGCACATGGTGCTTGTAGGCGCCGGCGCCGACGAAGAACGGCACCGAGCCGGCCGCGACGTTCCTCGCCGCCAGCGCGCCCATGATGCGCTCCACCGCCATCTCGCCCTGCGTCTTCGGCAGCTTCGGCAGCGTCTTGCGCAGCTTTCCCTTCGGCACGTCGCGGAACAGCTCGTCGATCTCGTTTATTCCGACCCGCGCCATCATCTCGGCGCGGTCGTCCTTGGTCAGCGGCAAATAGCGCATTGGGGGCCTTATCCGGTTAGGCGATGCTGAAGGTGGGAGCGCCGAGGACGATCTCGCCCTTCAGCGAATTGGCGATGTAGCACTCGTCATGGGCGTGGTGATGGAGCGCCGCGACCTCTTCGGGCCCCGGTGCGCGGGCGCCCGAGAACACGATCTTCGGGTTGAGCGTGATGGTGGAGACGTAGAGCTTGCCGGCCGCGTTCTTCGTCATCACAGCAACGGCGTCGTCCGCGTAGGAATCGACGCGGAAGCCTTGCTTTGCGGCAAGATGCAGGAAGAACAGCATGTGGCAGCTCGCCGCCGAGGCCGCGAGCGCCTCCTCGGGATCGACCGCGTCGGGCTTCGAGAAGGGCAGCGGCACGGAGGACGGGGCCGAGGAGGCCTCGACCTCGACGCCGCCGTCGAAGCGCCAGACATGGGCGCGCGAATAGCGCTGGTCGAGGAAGGCCTGGTCGCCGCGCGACCACGCGATGCCGGCCCTGTATTCATGCGCCATGTCGCTGCTCCCGCGCCTTGCCCCGCCGGTCACGCGATGGTGTCGAGGAATTCCTTGTACTGCGCCTCGGTCATCAGGCCGTCGAGCTCCTTGGCGTCCTTGACCTTGATCTTGAGGAACCAGCCCTTGCCCTGCGGGTCCTCGTTGACGGTGGCGGGGGCGCCTTCGAGGTCGCTGTTGACCTCCACCACCTCGCCCGAGACCGGGGCGTAGATCTCGCTCGCGGCCTTCACGCTCTCGACGACCGCCGCCTCCTTGCCCTTGGCGAGCGCCTTGCCGGCCGCCGGCAGCTCGACATAGACGACGTCGCCGAGCTGGCCCTGGGCATAGTCGGTGATGCCGACCGTGCCGACATCGCCTTCGACGCGGATCCATTCATGGTCCTTGGTGTAGCGGGTGGTCATGTCCGGAATCCTCACGCTTTGGGACGGTGGTAGTTGTTGGGAACGAAGGGCATCGCCGCCACCTTGGCGGGAAGCGCGCGGCCGCGCACGACGAGCTCGAGCGGCGTGCCGGGCTTGGCGAGGCCGGCCGGCACATAGCCCATGGCGAGCGGGCCGCCGAGCGTCGGGCCGAAGCCGCCGGACGTCACCTTGCCGATGGTGGCGCCGGTCGCCGGATCGACGATCTCGGCGCCCTCGCGGGCCGGGGCGCGCCCCTCCGGGATGAGGCCGACGCGGATGCGGGCCGGCCCCTCGGCCAGTTCCTTCTGGATGCGGGCCGCGCCCGGAAAGCCGCCCTCGAGGCGGCGGCGCTTCTGGATCGACCAGTTGAGGCCGCCCTCGATCGGCGAGGTCGTCAGGTCGATGTCGTGGCCGTAGAGGCAGAGCCCTGCTTCCAGGCGCAGCGAATCGCGCGCGCCGAGGCCGATCCATTTCACCTCGGGCTCGGCCAGCAGCGCGGCGCTGAGCGCCTCGGCGTCCTTGGCCTCGACCGAGATCTCGTAGCCGTCCTCGCCCGTATAGCCGGAGCGCGAGACGAAGGCGTCGAGCCCCGCGACCGTCATCGGGCCGGCCGCCATGAAGCCCATCGCGGCGGCGCCGGGCGCGAGGCGCTCCAGCACTGCGGCGGCCTTCGGGCCCTGCAGCGCGAGGAGCGCGCGCTCGTCGCGGCGAACCAGCGTCACGCCGGCCGGCAGGCGCGCCGCGATATGGGCGTAGTCGCCCTCCTTGCAGGCCGCGTTGACGACGAGGATCAGCGTGCCGTCCTCGGCCGGATCGGCCTGCCGCGTCACCATCAGGTCGTCGATGATGCCGCCATCCTCGGCGAGGAGCTGGGAATAGCGCTGCTGGCCCGGCTTCAGGTTGAGGATGTCGGCCGGCATCAGCGCCTCCAGGGCGCGCGCCGTGGTCGCGTGGTCGGGGCCTTTCACATAGGCCTGGCCCATATGCGAGACGTCGAAGAGGCCGGCGTTCTGGCGCGTCCAGTTGTGCTCGCCGAGCACGCCGAGCGGATACTGCACCGGCATGTCGTAGCCCGCGAAGGGCACCATCTTGGCGCCGGCCGCGACATGCGCGGCGTGCAGCGGGGTCACGAGCAGGGGTTGGTCGCTGCTTTCGGCCATAGGTCTCTCTCCGGCCGCGAGGCCAACAGGGTCACCCCGGCGAACCGCCGGTCGGTGCCCCCTCTGTCGCGAGACCTGAGAGATTCATCGCGCAAGATCGGCGCGTCCAGCTCGATCGCACTGCTTTGACCCTTCAAACGAACCGTTTGAAGGGAGCAGGCTCCAAGCCGGCACGCCCACGCGACTTACTCCTTCGGTGGACCGCGGGCGCCGGGGCGCCGCCGTCACTTTCCAGAGAGCCATCCCCCAGCGGTCCTTTTGCCTGAGAGTTTCCGGGGCCGTTGCTCCTTCGGCGCCGGAAGGGATCATCCTTCCGGACTCTCCCGCTGGGTTCATCTGTATAGGGACGCTCGACACGCCCATCCGTACTCTTGAAGACCGCCTTCAGCCGAGTCAACGGCGGCGGCGGCGCGGCGGCGCATTTTCCTTTCCGCCCGGATCGAAGCCGACATAGACGACGTATTTGTCGATGTCCTCGATCTCCGGCAGCGGGAACGAAACGCCGTCCTCGATCAGCGTGAACTCGCCCTGCGTGTCGCCCGGCGGGACGGTCGCGCCGATCCGGTAGAACTTGCTCCACAGGGCGCCCGGCTGGTCGGGGCGCGCGACCGCGATGCGGAGCGGCGCGTCGAGCCGGCCCGGCCCGCCCTTCGGCCCCGTGAGGACGCGGCCCTGGATGCCGACCTTGATGTACATCGTGTTGCCCTCGATCGAGCACTCGCGCGCCACGTTCGAGACCACCGCCTGGTAGCGGACATTCACGGGCTGCTTGTCGCCGGCGTAGACGGTGTGGGTCGTCGTGCCCTCGCGCAGATCGACCTCGGGGCAGGCCTGGGTCGGGATGCGGCCGGTGGCGGGCAGCGGATCGGCCTTCGGACCCAGCACCACCTCGGCGAGCTTATCGCTGGACGTCCCGGCGCAGCCCGCGAGCAGACCGGCGATGCCCGCCACGGCCAGCGCCCGCGCGGCGCCGCGCCACGCTCCTCCGGCCCCCGCCGACGCAAATTCCGCACGCTGCATCGAGAACTCCTTCATTCGCCTTTGCCCCGCAAGGCTCCTATACGAAAAGGCGGCGGATGGCGACAGTGCGCCGGAGACACAG
>JBDHTH010000422.1:0-3592 GCA_039808545.1 Phreatobacteraceae bacterium
CTTGGGAATCGATCACTGTCCTGCGTTTTGATCGGCTCGATCAAAACGCAGCGTGATCTAGTCACCGCCGCTTCGGCCTGCCCGGAAAGATGCGGCCGACCGGCCCGGGATATTGCGGGATCGTCTCGACGCGCGGCGCGATGGCGCCCTCGGCGGCGAGCTTGGCGACATGCGCCGCGATCTCCTCCATCGGCGCGAACCAGACGTCGCCCTGCGCCACGATTTTTTCGAGGAAAGCCGCGAAGACGTCCCAACGCGCGAGGCGACCCGTCGCGAAGGGGTGGACGACCGGGATCCACAGCCCGCCATGGCGGTAGGCGGCGTCGAACTCCTGCGCATAGGCCTCGAAGCCCTGCCGGGGCGCGCGCACCGGCATCACATAGTTCAGGTCGATCGCGTGCACATATTGCGGCCAGTCGTCGAGCCCCCAATGGCTCGGGAGCTCGACCATGCGCCGGCTGCTGGCGCGGCTCTCGATCAGATAGGGGATGTCGTCGCCCATCAGCGAGGCGTCGTAGGCGAAGCCGCGCTCGATGAGCAGGTCGAGCGAATGGTCCGAGAAATTGTAGAGCGGCGCGCGCCAGCCGCGCGGCTTGCGGCCCGAGACGCGCTCGATCGTCTCGATGCCCAGATCGAGCCAATGCGCCTCCTCCTCCCGCGTCTGATCGAGCGGGTTCTCGTGGATCCAGCTATGATGGCCGAGCTCGTTGCCGCCTTTCAGGATCGCCTCGACGGCCGCCGGATACTGCTCGATGCACCAGGCCGGCACGAAGAAGGTCTGGCGGATGCCGAGCCGCCGATAGGTCTCGACGATGCGCGGGATCGCCACCGTCGGCCCGTAGCGCAGCATCGAGATGGCGGAGATGCGGCGATAGCCGTCATGCGGGTGCTCGACATGCACGAGGCTGTCGGCATCCATGTCGAAGGTCAGGCAGCAGGCGCAACGCGCACCGCCCGGCCAGGGGATCGGGGCGGCGATCATGCGAGACCTGCCTTCAGGTCGCGCTGATGCATGATGCGGCCGATGACGTTCATCAGGAGCTGCGCCGCGAGGATCGGCGTCGAGCTGGTGGGATCGTAGTCGGGCGCGACCTCGACGAGATCCATGCCGACGATCTCGCCGCGCGCCGCCAGTCCGGCGAGCAGCTCCAGCACCTCATAATAGAGGAAGCCACCATGCGAAGGCGTGCCGGTGCCGGGCGCGATCGAGGGATCGAAGCCGTCGATATCGACCGTCACATAATAGCGCTTGGCCCTCGGAATGCGCTCCAGCACCGCCTCGACACCGAGCTTGCGGAACTGGCGCACCGATAGGATGTCGGAGCCCATGGCGCGCGCCGCCTCGTAGCCCTCGCGGGCGGTGGAGGAGACGTTGCGGATGCCGATCTGCGACAGGCCCGTCACATAGGGCTTCTCGGCGGCGCGGCGCATCGGATTGCCGTGGCCGTAGCGCACGCCGTGCCGCTCGTCGACGAAGTCGAGATGGGCGTCGACCTGCACGAGGTGGAAGGGTTCCTCGCCCGCGAAGGCATCGATACAGGGGATGTTGATCGAATGATCGCCGCCGAGCACCACCGGCAAGGCGCCCGCCGCGAGGATCTTCTTGACGCCGAACGCGATATTGGCGTGGCTCGTCACCGTGTCGGTATGGATGATGTCGGCGTCGCCGATATCGACGATCCTGTGGCGGCCGGCCGGCAGATAGACGACGTCGTCCTCATGGTCGTAGGCGCCGCCATGGCCGAAGGAGAACAGCGTGGAGGCCTCGCGGATCGAGCGCGGCCCGAAGCGGGCGCCGGCCCGCCACTGCGTGCCCATGTCGAAAGGCGCGCCGAGGATCGCGACATCGGCGTCGATCCGGTCCCAATCCTCGACATAGGGCCATTTGCCGAAGCTGCAGAGGCCGACGAAGGGCAGGTTCAGCCGGCCGGCGTCATATACGTTCGTTCCCGCCATCCGGCGTCTCCTCTCGGGTCTTCGCGCCTCGCCGCCCGCTTCCTCTTCGATGATAGAGGAGCGCCCGGATGGGCAGAGCCCAAATACCGGGCACGAGGCGGTTGCAATTTCATCAGATTCCAGAAAACTTGAACATAGAGAAATTCAATCATCAAGAGGAAGCTCCATGGATCCGAGCCATGCGTCGCGATCCGTCTCGATTCCGGACGCTGCTGTCGATGCAGTCCTGCCCTCGGCGGAGCTTGGCCGTGCCGTCCGGGCGCGCCGGGCAACCCTCGGCCTGACGCTCAAGGCGCTCGCGGCCGCGGCCGCCTGCTCCGAGAGCCTCGTGTCGAAGATCGAGAACGGCCGCGCCACGCCCTCGCTCGTGATGCTGCACCGGATCGCGGCGGCGCTGAGGACGAACGTTGCGGCCCTCGTCAGCGCCGACGCACCGCCGGCCGCGACGGTGCTGCGCGCGGGGCGGCGTCAGATCGTGCGCTTTCCCTCCGATGCGGGCGGCGGCATCGAGGTCGAGCGGCTGAGCTTCGCCCATCCGGGCGCGATGCTGCAGGCCGACATCTACCATCTGGCACCGGGGGCCGGGGACGGGCCGCTGGAGCATCAGGGCGAGGAGATGGGCCTCGTGCTCGACGGCGTCCTCACGCTGACGGTGGGCGACGAGCGCTGGGAGCTTAGGCGCGGCGATTCCTTCGTGTTCAATTCGGAGCGGCCGCATGGCTTCTTCAACCACGGCCGGACGCTCGCCCGCATCCTGTGGGTGAATACGCCGCCGACGTTCTGAGCGAGAGAGGCGGCGGCTTGACGCTGCGACGCGAAAGAATGCCGCCGCCTCTACTCTCCCGCGCGCCGCCGCCCTATACTTGGATCCTGGATTCGCTTCCGAGGGCCGCGCCTTACATGTCCAACGTCATCACTCTGCCAAGCGTTCAGGTGGGGGTTCCTGACGTCTATGCCAGCACGGTCGGCAGCATCATCGAAAGCGCGATCATCTATGGCGATCTTCCCGACGGCTTCCGACTGACCGAGGAGGAGATCTGCCAGAAGATGGGCGTCAGCCGCTCCCCCATCCGCGAGGCATTGAAGCTCCTGGAGCGGGACGGGCTGCTGGTCCGCGAGCCGCGGCGCGGCGTGCGCGTCTCGCCGCTCACGGTCGAGGAGCTCGACCAGCTCTATGTCTGCCGGCTGCCGCTGGAGGCGACGGTGGCGCAGCTCGTGGTGAAGCATGCGAGCGACGCCGAGATCGCCGGCATCCGCGAGGCGCATCGCGACTGCGAGCGGGCTCTGGCGGCCGACGACATGCGCGCGCATTTCGCCGCCAATGTCGAGATGAGCGAGCGCCTGTTCCAGGCCGCCCACAATCAGACGCTGCTGCGCCTCCTGGAGACGATCCACAAGCAGGCGCTGCGCTACCGTTTTCTCGCCTATCAGAAATCGCGCGACGTGCGGATCAATTCGGTGCGTTGCAACACGGAGCTCGTCAAGGCGTTCATGGAGCGCGACGCCGAGGCGGCGCAGACCAAGGCGCGCGAAAGCATCGAGTCCTCGCACGATGTCATCAAGGCGGCGCTCGTCGAACGCCTCTCCGGGAAGGGCCAGCGCGCGCCCGGCAAGCGGGTGCGCTCCTAGCGCTTAG
>JBDHTH010000423.1:0-3587 GCA_039808545.1 Phreatobacteraceae bacterium
TCGCCCGCCTGCGCGGCCGAGACCGTGCCGGCGAGCACGCGGGCGCCGACCAGCACCATCTGCTCCTGCGCGAAGATGCGGGCGCGGTCGAGCGCATCCTCCAGCGTCTCGGAATCGCCGAGGCTCTCGGCGAGCCGCGCCGTGAGCGCCGCCTCGTCGGGCAAGGCGCCGAAGAAGGCCGGCTCCGTCACCGCGTCGACGACATGCGGGCGCTTGGAGACGATGTCGGCAAGGCGTGGCGCGATGCCGAGCATCGCCGCGAGCAGGCCGGCGAGATCCGGATTGGTCTTGATCAGCGAGAACAGCTCGACCGCATGCGGCAGCTTGCCGAGGAAGCGGTCGAAGGCGATGAGCGCCGCATCCGGATCGTCGGCGCGCGCGAAGGTGCGCACCAGGAGCGGCGTCACCTCGGCGAGCTTCTCACGGGCGGCGGCGCGCTTCAGCGCCGGGTAGCCCTTGCCGTTCCAGCCATGGATGAGGGCGTTGGCCTCGCCGGGCCGCTTGTAGCCGAGCTTCATCAGAGCCGCGAGCGTCTCCTGGTCGGCGACCTTGGCGCTGAAATTGAGCCCGCCATGCTGGATCTCGGCCGGGATGTTCTCGAACAGCGCGCCGTAGCGCTTCTGCACCTTGCCCAGGTGATAAAGCAGCGCCTCGGAGAAGGCCGCGACGCTCTCGAAGCCCGCGAAGGCGGCGAAGCGGGCGAGCATGTCCTCGTCCTCGGGCAGGCGGTGGGTCTGCTCGTCCGCCACCATCTGGATGCGGTGCTCGACCTGCCTCAGAAAGACATAGGCGTCGGCGAGCTCGGCCTCGATTTGCTCGTCGATCCATTGCGCCTCGCGCAGCGCCGCCAGCATCTTGATGGTGCGGCGCCGGCGCAGAGCAGGGTTGCGGCCGCCCGCGATGAGCTGCTGGGTCTGCACGAAGAACTCGATCTCGCGGATGCCGCCGCGCCCGAGCTTGACGTTGTGGCCCGCCACCGCGATCTGGTCGTGGCCCTTGAAGACGGCGATCTGCCGCTTCATGTCGTGCACGTCCGCGATGGCGCCGTAGTCGAGATATTTGCGCCAGACGAAGGGCGCCATGTCGCTCAGGAACTTCTCGCCGGCCGCGATGTCGCCCGCCACCGCGCGGGCCTTGATATAGGCGGCGCGCTCCCAGGTCTGGCCGATCGATTCGTAATATTCGAAGGCGGCGTCGATCGACATGGCGACCGGCGTGGAGGCGGGGTCCGGCCGCAGTCGGAGATCGACACGGAAGACGTAGCCGTGCTCGGTGCGCTCCCCGATCAGCTTCACGAGCGTCTTGACGGCGCGCACGAACAGCGTGCCGGCATCGCCCTCCTCGCTGATCGGCGCGATCTCGGGATCGTAGAAGACGACGAGGTCGATATCGCTCGAGTAGTTGAGCTCCAGCGCGCCGTATTTGCCCATCGCCAGGACGATCAGGCCGGAGCCGCGTCCCGGATTGGCGGGGTCGAGCGGCTTGAAGCGCTTGCGGCCGGCGATCTCGCCGAGCGCGTAGTCGACCGCCGCCTTGATCGCGGCGTCGGCGGCGCGGGTCAGCGCCTCGGTCACCTGCTCGAGCTGCCAGGCGCCGCCGAGATCGGCGAGCGCGACGAGCAGCGCGATCTCCTGCTTGAAGAGGCGCAGGACGCGCATCGCGTCGGCTTCGGCGGGTCGGGTCGCGAAAGCCTCGGCGAGACCCGCGACGGCGGCGTCGCAGGCGGCGTCCGGCGGCGTCTTGAGGAGGCGCAGCAGGCGGGCGGCCTCGGCCTCGGCGAGGCCCTGGAGATAGTCGGAGCCGTCGAGCAGGCCGAGGAGCAGCGACCGCCAGGCCGGCTTCGCCTTCACGGCGGCCGCCAGATCGGGGGCGGCCTCGACGAGGTCCGCGAGGCGCTGCTTGGCGCGCTTGGCATCGAAGGGACGCGGAGGAGCGAGCTGCACGACCGCCGCGGCGGCGTCCTTGGCCGCCGCTTCCTTCGCGGCGAGCCTGGTGGCCTTGGCGGCCGTCGTCTTGGCG
The DNA here is from genome assembly GCA_039808545.1 of Phreatobacteraceae bacterium. Lineage (GTDB taxonomy): Bacteria > Pseudomonadota > Alphaproteobacteria > Rhizobiales > JBDHTH01 > JBDHTH01. Next base: position 2,020 of record JBDHTH010000423.1, read on the forward strand.
GTCGCGGCCTTCACGCCTCGCCTCCCACGGGGCTGCCGAGCGGCAGGCGGATCTCGGCGCGCAGCCCCGGCATGGCATCCGTGAACAGAAGCGTGCCGCCATGCTGCTTGACGATCGCCGCCACGAGGCTGAGGCCGAGGCCGGAGCCCGGCGCGGTGCGCGCGGCGTCGAGCCGCACGAAGCGTTCCAGCACCCGCTCGCGATCCTTGGCCGGGATGCCCTCGCCCCGGTCTTCCACGACAATCACCGCCGCCCCTCCCGCAACATGCGCCTTCACCGTGATCGGCGCCGGCGCGCCGGCCTCCTTCGGCTTACCGTACTTGACCGCATTGTCGATGAGGTTGGCAATCGCCTGGCCGATCAGCTCGCGGCTGGCATTGGCCGGCACGGGCTTGTCGGCCTCCACCTTCAGCGTCAAGCCCGCCTCCTCGGCGGCCGGCTCGTAGAGCTCGGCGACGTCGCGGACGATGCCCGAGAGGTCGAGCGGCACGGTCTCGATCTCGTAGCCGCCGGCCTCGGCGCGCGCGATGGTGAGCAGCGCGTCGAAGGTGCCGATCAGCCCGTCGGCCTCGGCGATCAGCGATTCCAGGGTCGAGCGCAGCTCCTCCTCGCCGCCCTTGCCGCGCAGGGCGGCGTCGGCTCTGGCGCGCAGGCGCGCGAGCGGGGTCTTCAGATCATGCGCGACATTGTCGGAGACCTCCTTCAGCCCCATCATCAGGCTCTGGATATGGGCGAGCAGGCCGTTGACGCTCTCGGAGAGCCGGTCGATCTCGTCGCCCGATCCAGCGAGCGGCAGGCGGCCGGCGAAATCGCCCGCCATGATGGTGCTGTTGGCGGCGTTGATGGCGTCGATCCGGCGGAGCATGCGCCGCGCCATCCAGATGCCGCCGACGAGGCCGAGCCCGACCACGGCCAGCACCGACCAGCCGAGCGCGCTCCTGATCGCGTCGTGCAGCCGCTCGCGCTCGCCCAGATCACGGCCGACGACGAGGCGGAAGCCGCCCGAGAGCGCGACGACGCGGAACAGGCCGACCGGCGCCTCGCCCACGGCGCTCGGCCGCCGGTAGGCGGTCTCGCTCCAGCCTGGCTGGCGCAGGATGTTGGTCGCGAAGCTCGCGACATTGCCGACGATCGGCTCGCCCGTGAAGGCGGTCAGCAGGTAGAGGGTCTGCGGCGTGCGGGCGACGCGCTCCTCGATCTCGGCGGCCAGCACATGCACGCCCTGGCTGTTATGCGCCTCCACCAGCGGCGCCAGCTCGGCCTCGATCGTCGCGCGCAGATTGCTGGCGATCAGCCTATCGGTCGAGATCGCGACATAGCCGAGCAGCCCCGCCGCGAGCATCGAGAAGAGCAGGAGATAGACGGCCGACAGCTTGAAGGCCGTGGTGCGGGCGAGCCTACCGAGGGTCGTCGCGAAGGACATAGCCGGCGCCGCGCACGGTGTGGATCAGTGGAGCCGCATGGCCCTTGTCGATCTTGGCCCGCAGGCGCGAGACATGCACGTCGATGACGTTGGTCTGCGGGTCGAAGTGATAGTCCCAGACATTTTCCAGCAGCATGGTGCGCGT
>JBDHTH010000424.1:0-3582 GCA_039808545.1 Phreatobacteraceae bacterium
GTGGCCTTGCCCAGCAGCACGCTTTGGACCGCGCTGGGGATGACCGTTTCCACCAGGCTCATATTCGAGACGCCGGGCTTGGCGGGAACGCTGGGATTGGCCGCGGCGGCGGCCAGCGCCTGCCAGGGCTGCTTGGCGAAGGGATCCGAGTTCAGCACGCTGGTGCGCACCGGCACGACACCGTAGCCCTGCGCATGGGCGAGCATGTGATCGGGCCGGGAGAGGAACTCGACGAACTTCAGCGCCATCGCGGGCTGCTTCGTCCGGGCCGAGATATTGTAGCAACTGACGTTCAGCGAGGTCGCGCCCGGCGCGCTCAGGCCGGGCAGGCGCGTCGTGCGGAAGGCGCTGTCGGGGCTCGAAATGTCGACGGCCTGCTTCAGGGCGCCGATCGCCCAGGGGCCGTCGATCGTCATGCCGACCTTGCCGTCGCGCAGCAGCGCGCGCGTATCGGCCCGGTTGTACGATTCGATGCTGGTCTGCGTCAGCCCCTGCTCGACCAGCGAGCGCATGAAGTCCAGCGCCTCGCCGACGCTGGCGTCCACCTTCACCGCGTTCTTCTTCTCGTCCCAGTACCAGATGCCGGCCCGGCTCGCGACGAAGGCGCCGAACAGGTCCATGATGTCGTTGCGTGCGAAGCCGTTCATCCCGTAGCCGTCGGCGCCGGCCTTGGCCTTGATCGCCTTGGCGGCGGCGATGAACTCGTCCCAGGTCCTGGGCGGCTTGTCCGGATCGAGGCCGGCGGCGCGGAAGACCTTGACGTTGTACCAGAGCACGAGCGCCCCGGCATTGGCCGGCACGCCGTAGAGCTGATCCGGCGTGGCGGCGCAGGGGACGCCCCACATCGGCTTCGGCACGTCCTTGACGAGCTCCTCGCTCAGCTTGCCCTCGAGCCGCAGGAACGCGCCGTCCGTCGCGAGCGTCGCGGACAGCGAGTCGGGCGGCAGCGTGACATCGGGAAGCTGGCCGGTCGCGGCCATCAGCGGCAGGCGCCGATTGGCCTCGTCGAAGCCCATCGGGATGCTCTGGATCTTGATGTTCGGGTTCTCGGCCTCGAACGCCTTGATGATGGGATCGAAGACCCGCGCGACGGTGGCGCTGTCGCCGGCGCGCACGAAGGTGAGCGTGATCTTCTGCTGCGCTTCGGCGGATGTCACCGCGCCGAGACCGACGCCGAATGCCAGCGCGGCGCCGAGCGCCGCCTTGACGATGCTGCCAGCCATTGCGTTCCTCCCATACGTCCTTTGTTTCATGGCTACTTCACGGCCCCGGCCGTCAGGCCGCCGATCAGGTGGCGCTGCGCCAGCAGGAAGACGGCGATCGGCGGGATCGAAGCGAGGATGGAGGCCGCCATCACGAGCTGCCACGGCGTGTAGCTGTCGGAGAGCAGGCGGAAGATGCCCACCGTCACGGGCGTCTTGTCGTCCGAGATCGCGAGGATCAGCGGGATCAGGAAGGTCTGCCAGGAGGTGAAGAAGACGAGCGCCGCCGTCGTGAAGATGGCGGGACGGGCCGAGGGGAGCACGATCCGGATCAGGGCCTGGAGCTGGTTGCAGCCGTCGACCTGCGCGGCCTCCTCCATGTCGCGCGGGATGCCGTCGAAATAGCTCTTCAGGAACATGATCGGGAAGGCGAGATGCACGCCCATCACGACCAGCGAGATCCCGAGATAGGTATCGAACAGGCCGACCGAGCGGATCAGCGCGAAGAGCGGCACCGCGAGGACGATGAGCGGAATGACCTGGCTGACGAGGAGCGAATAGAGGAAGGCCTGCTTGCCGAAAAAGCTGCTCCGCGAAAGCGCATAGGCCGCGAGCGTTCCGATCACAACGCAGCCGACCGCCGAGGACAGCGCGTAGACGCAGGTGGCGATCGCGTATTGCAGCAGCGGCACCTGGCTCCAGACCTCGATATAGTTCCGCCAGGCGAAATCGTAGGGCAGCAGGTAACCGTTCCCCACATGCTCGAATTCCGTCAGCGACGTGACCAGCGCCGCATAGACCGGCAGCAGCGCGATCGCGCAGAATCCGAGGATGAACGCATAACGCACCGCCCGCGCGACACGCCCGCCGCGATCGATGCTGCCGATGCCCGGCCCCTCGGCCTTTGCCGTTGCGCGGCGCGCGGGTTGCGCAGCTTTCGCAGAAGCCGGTGTCGCTTCGGAAGACATCGCGAGACCTCCTCTCACCATGTGCTCAGCGTTCGTTGCCCGCTTGATCGATCATCCCGGTTCGGGCTTGCCGTCCTTCGCGCTGCGCGCCGCGAAGGCCGCGAGCGCCTCGGCCCTTCCCTCCAGCGTGTAGCTGAGGGCGCCGAGTTCCTGCTCGTAGAGGTATCCAATGTCGCTGCCGGCGCGTTCGCTCATCCGGATCGCCGCCTTGGCGAGCATCAGCGCACCCGGCTTGTGGCCGGCGATCTGCCGCGCCATGGCCGAGACGCCGGCCTCGAATGCGGCATCCGGCAGCGCCGCGTTGACGAGCCGCATGGCGGCCGCCTCGGCCGCGTCGAACCTGCGTCCCGTCAGGATCAGCTCCATCGCCTTGCCGATGCCGACGAGGCGCGGCAGCGCCTGCGTTCCGCCGGCGGCTGGGAACCAGCCATGGCCGATCTCGGGAAAGCAGAAGACGGCGCTTTCGGCCGCGATGCGGATGTCGCAGGCCAGCGCGATCTCAAGGCCGCCGCCGAACGCGTAGCCGCGTATCGCCGCGATGACCGGCTTCTGGCAGGCGCGGACGATGGAGGACGGCTCCTCGGCCGCGACGACGCGGCGCTGCATCGGCGTGCGGTTGCCGATCTCCTTCAGGTCGGCGCCGGACGAGAAGGCGCGCTCGCCGGCGCCGCGCAGGACCACGACGACGACCGCCTCGTCGGCCGCGATCCGCTCGAAGGCAGCCCGGAATTCGGCGCGCATGGCGCGATTGATCGCGTTGAGCTGACGCGGCCGGTTCAGCGTCACGGTGGCGACGCCGTCCGCGACGGCGAGGAGAACGGGTGTGTCGGGTTGTTCGCTCACGGGGTCACCGATGCGCCGCCGTCGACGACGAGGTTGTGGCCGTTGACGTAGCCGGCCGCGTCCGAGGCGAGGTAGAGCGCCGCCATCGCGATATCGGCGGGCGTGCCGAGACGCGTCGACGGGGTTTGCTGGCGGGCGAGCTCGATGCGGGCCGGATCATTGGCCGTCGCGCCGGCTGTGTAGGGCACGAAACCCGGCAGGATGGCGTTCACGCGGATGCCCTGCCGGCCGTATTCGACCGCGAGCTGGCGCGTCAGGTTCGAGATGCCGGCCTTCGAGGCCGCATAGGCCGCCCGGCCCGGCTTGCCGGCCGAGAGCGCCAGCCGCGACGACATGTTGATGACCGCGCCGCCCTGCTGCTTGAGCATCTGCCGGATCGCGGCGCGGCAGCCATGCCAGCAGCCGCTCAGATTGGTCTCGACGATCTCGCGCCAGACCTCCAGCGGCTTCTCGACCGACGAGCCGTCGGTATCCGAGACCCCGGCATTGTTGACCATCACGTCCAGCCGGCCATAGGCGTCGACCGTCTCGGCGACGAGCGCGTCGACCGCCGCGCTCTCGCGGACGTC
>JBDHTH010000425.1:0-3581 GCA_039808545.1 Phreatobacteraceae bacterium
CTCGCCGACGAAGCCGTCCTGCGTCGAATAGCCGCCAGCCACCGAGAACTCGCCCGTCGGCTGATCCTCGACATCGATGTTGACGATCACGCGGTCGGGTGCCGAGCCCGGCTCGTTGGTGACGCGCACGTTCTTGAAGAAGTTGAGGTTCTTCAGCCGGCGCTCGCCGCGATCGAGCAGCGCGCGGTTGTAGGCGTCACCCTCCGCGATATCGAATTCGCGGCGGATGACATAGTCACGCGTGCGGGTATTGCCGCGGATGTTGATCCGCTCGACATAGACGCGCGGGCCTTCCTCGATCACGAAGACGACGTTGACGACACGCGAGGCGCCATCGCGCTCACCGCGCGGACGCACGCTCGCGAAGGGCTTACCGCGACGGGCGAGCTCGATCGAGATGTCCTCGACCGTCTTGTCCATCAGCTCGGCGTTGTAGACGCCGCCCGGCGAGGGACGCACGCGCGAACGATACGCAGAGGCGTCGATATCGGCGACGTTCGAGACGAGGTCGACCGAGCCGAAGCTGTAGCGCTCACCCTCGTCGACGACGATGGTGACCGTGAAGGCGTGGGCGGCCGGATCGAGCTCGGCATTGGCCGAGACGACGCGGAAATCCGCATAGCCGTTACGCAGATAGAAGCGGCGCAGCAGCTCCTGGTCGGCCGCGAGGCGGTCGGCGTCGTAGTTGTCGTTGTTCTTGAAGAACGAGAAGATGCCCTTCTCGGCCGTCGTCATCTGGTCCTTCAGGCGGGAATCGCTATAGGCGCGATTGCCGACGAAGACGATCTTGGTGATCGGCGAGCGCTCGCCTTCCTGGATCTCGAAGACGAGATCGACGCGGCCATTCTCGCGATTGATGTATTTGGGCTCGACGCGCACGTCGTAGCGGCCGACGCGGCGATAGACGTCGACGATGCGCTGCACGTCCGCCTGGATGACGGAACGCGAGAACGGCCCGCGCGGCTTCGATTCGATCTCGGCCGCGAGCTGCTCGGTCTTGACGCGCTTGTTGCCCTCGAAAACGACGTTGTTGAGGATCTCGGCCTCGACGACCGTGACGATGACGCCGCCGCCGGTACGCGTGGCGCGGACGTCGGAGAACAGGCCGGTCTGGTAGAGCCCCTTCACGCCCTCGTCGATGCGGACCTGGGTCAGGCCGGCTTCACCGGGGCGCGGCGTGAAATAGGCGCGGATCGTCTCGGCATCGACGCGGCGGTTGCCGCGGACGCTGATCGACTGGGCGTAGGCTTCGCTGGAAAACGTGGTCGCGACGACCGTCAGGCCGGTGGGAACGACCGTTCCCACGACACCGGCCACCGCAAGGGTCCGCAGAACGCGAGCGAACAAATTCATCGAAAACGGTCCCCTCATCCTATTCACATGTCTTTCCGGCAACGGCTTTCCGTAGCGATTGACGCCTCGGAGGCCTCCCGCCGCCTGCCGACGAATGACCGCCCGGAACGGAATCCTTCCAGGCAGATCGCTTGTAGTCATATTCTCGGCCAATGAAAACCACATGTGCGCACCGGCCGTGACTTTCGCGGCCGAGCGTGGCTCCGAGGCCACGAATTGCGCCGCATCTTCCCCCCGCAAGCCCAAACCCCTCAGAAACTCGCCAGAAGGCGGATGTCGTTCCAGGTCGCGAACATCATCAGCATCAGCACCAGGGCGAGGCCGATGCGGAAGCCGACCTCCTGGGCGCGCTCGCTGAGCGGGCGGCCGCGGATCGCCTCGATCGCGTAGAAGACGAGGTGGCCGCCGTCGAGAAGCGGCACCGGGAACAGGTTGACGAGGCCGATCGAGACCGACAGCACGGCGGCCAGCAGCAGCAGCGCGCCGACGCCGGCCGAGGCGACCTCGTTGGAGACGAGCGCGATGCGGATCGGCCCGCCGAGCTGGTCGGCCGATTCACGGCCGCCGATGACCCGCTTCAGATAGGTCAGCGTCCGCTCGGCAACGAAATAGCTCTCCAGCGCGCCGAGCTTCACGGCCTCCACGGGGCCGTAGAATTTCGTGACGGCGCCGTCCGGCAAAGCCGGCGGCTGCACGCCGAGCTGGCCGAAATTGACGACCTTGCCGTCGACCTTGCGCTCGACGAGCTTCGGCGTGATGTCGAGATCGAGAACCGCGCCGTCGCGGCGCAGCACGATCTTGGTGGCGACGCCGCCGAGCCCTTCCAGAGCCTCACGCAGCTCCGCGAAGGAGTTGACGGGCTTGCCGCCGATGGCGATGACGAGGTCGCCGCGCTTCAGCCCGGCCTTGTCGGCCGGACCACCGGCCGCCACGCCCTCGACGCGCGCCGGCACGGCCGGCCCCGCGATGCCGAGCAGGCCGACGCGGTGCGGCCCGAGCGGCGTCTTGGTCTCGACGAGCTCCGGCACGATGTCGACCGTCTTGCGGACGCCGCCGCGATCATAGGTGACCGCGACCTTCTCGCCCGCCAGCGCGCTGACGATGCGCTGCAATTCGCCGAGGCTGTCGATCTCCTCGCCGTTCACCCCGACGATGCGGTCGCCGACCCGGATGCCGGCCTGCTCGGCCGGGCTGCCGGCCTTCACGCCCTCGACATTGGCGGGAATCACCGGGCGGCCGGCGATCATGAAGGAGGCCGCGAAGATGACGATCGCCAGGATGAAATTGGCGATCGGTCCGGCCGCGACCACGGCGGCGCGCTGGGCAACCGGCTTGTGGAGGAAGCTGACCTTGCGCTCCGCCTCGCTCATGCGGGCGTTCGCCTCGAAATCCGGCGCGGAGGCGGCGTTTTCGTCGCCGTAGAACTTCACATAGCCGCCGAGCGGGATGGCGCAGAGCTTCCAGCGCGTGTCCTTGCGGTCCGTGAAGCCGATCAGCTCCCGGCCGAAGCCGACCGCGAAGGCCGTGACCTTCACGCCGCACCAGCGGGCGACGAGGAAATGGCCGAGCTCATGAAAGAACACGACGATGGTCAAAACGAACAGGAACGGCACCGCATAGCCGATGATCCAGCTCGCCCAACCCGTCACAAACCCGAAGACGTCCATGTCCTGCCTCGTTCGGCGCCGTTTCGCGACGCCGTTCGCATCCCGTCCTCGCAGGAACGGTCTGCGTTCCAGATACCGCGATAGCGCACGGCGCTTAATGAAAGCGGTCGAAATGACGGCCGCGGCCCGGACGGGCGGCGGCTATCGGCGAATATGGTCAACAAATCTCTGCTTGACGTTCACCATACCAGAAGTCCCGCTGCCGGGGCGGCTAGTCCGCCCCGCCAGATGCCGATGATCGCGGCCGCGAAGGCCGCGAACAGGAAGCCGTCGAGCCGGTCCATCACCCCGCCATGGCCGGGGATGAGACCGCCCGAATCCTTCACGCCGAAGCGGCGCTTCATCGCCGATTCGACGAGGTCGCCGAGCTGCGACACCGCCGAGCAGACGAGTGCGACGAACACCGCGCCGACCGAGACCGGCACGCCGAAGGCCCTGATCACCATCGTCGCGGCCAGCGCCCCGACGATGAGCCCGCCGAGCGCGCCCGACCACGTCTTCTTGGGGGAGACTCGTGGCCAAAGTTTGGGGCCGCCGATCGCGCGCCCGGCAGAATACGCG
>JBDHTH010000426.1:0-3569 GCA_039808545.1 Phreatobacteraceae bacterium
GGCACGGGCCGGGCGCCGTCGGTCGAGATCGCGACGCCCATCGTGACGCGGGGCGCGAAGGGGCGGGCGAGGATGCCGAGCGCAGACCAGTCCGCGAGCCCGTCGACCAGCGCGACGCCGAGCCCGGCCGCGACGAGCGGGGCGGCCGCCACCGATGAGGCGACCTGCAGCGCCACCGCGCGCGCCGCGCCGGCGGTCCGGAAGGCCTCGTCGAGCGCCGGGCCGATCTCGGCGTGGCTGCCATAGGAGATCAGCGTCTCGCCCGCGAGATCGGCCGGGCCGATCGTCTCATGGGCGGCGAGCCGATGGCCGGCCGGGAGGAGCGCCACGATCGCGACCGGGCTCAGCGCCTCGGTGCGCACGGTCGGCGCGAGGATCGGCGAGAGGGTGATCGCCAGGTCGATGTCGCCGACCCGGAGCGCCTCGGCGATCTCGCGCTTCGGCAGGGTGTAGAGATGCAGGCGCACCTCCGGATGATCGGCCCGGAAGCCGGCGAGCGCGGCCGGCAGCAGCGACCAGGCGACCGGCAGGCTCGCGCCGATGCGCAGCAGGCCGAGCCGCCGCTCGCCGACGCGGCGCGCGAGGTCCTTCAGCACCTCCAGCTCGCGGAACACGCGGTCGGCGTCGTCGTAGAGGAGATGGGCGTCGGCGGTCGGCACGAGGCGGCCGCCGATGCGCTCGAACAACGCATAGCCGAGCTGGTCCTCCAGATGATGCAGCACCTTGGAGACGGCCGGCTGCGATACCGCGAGGCTATTGGCCGCGGCCGTGATGGAGCCGTCGCGCATGATCGCGCGGAAGACCTCGAGCTGGCGGGCGTTCATCCTGTCCAGAGTCTGCGCATGATCTTTTCCGAAAACCGGTCCCCACTTTTCGGGATCATGCTCCAGTGTCCATAACCCGAGGTTCTGTGCAAGGCGTCAGAGGTGGAAGCGCGCGCGAAGATCGGCGAAGATCCCGACCATCTCGGGCGCGACCGGCGCGGTGCCGCCGCGCGCCGCGACCTCGGCGAAGACCTGCTGCTTGAGGAAGAAGCGCCAGCCGACCGGCTGCGCCGCCAGGAAGGCGGTGAGCAGGTCGTAGCGCTCCTCGGTCCACACGGCCTCGAAGGAGCGCCGGCCCCTGCCGAGGCTGAAGGTTCCGGCGGTCGGGCGCGGGCGGGCGCGCAGCGCCTCGGTCGCGGCCTCGTCGACGAGGCCGTCGCGCATTACGACGCCGTAATCGCTCTCGGCGCGCTCGGCGCTGACCGCGCCCTTGCGGATATCGGCCGCCACGAGTTCTGCCGACCGGGTGAAGGGGTCGCCCCAGCCGCCGGCGCCGGGGCCGACCACGCGGATCACGTCGCCCGGCGCGCAATGCACCACGTCGGTGTTGCCGAGCTGCACCTCGCCCGCCGTGCCGGGGTTCTTCACGAAGGCCGAGACGGCCGGCTCGGCGGCGCCGCCGAGACCCCAGGCCGGCAGGACCGAGCGGTTGCGGTTGCGCGCCGTGACGACGGTGCCGGGCGCCGAGACCTCGAATTCCATCACGGCCGAGAGGCCGCCGCGCCAGCGCCCGGCCGCGCCGGTGTCGGGCGCGAGCCCGTAGCGGCGGAAGCGGATCGGCACCTCGGCCTCCGAGATCTCGATCGGGGTGTTGCGCAGGAAGCCCGTGGCGCCGCCCGCCCCGTCGCTGCCGTCGCCGAAGGGCGTCGCGCCGCCGCCGCCGCCGACCGGGCCGATCGAGGCCATCACGGGCTTGCCGGCGCGGTCCGCCGTCTTGATGTTCATGATCGCGTTGCCGCCCGGCGCCGCCGCCGGGATCAGATGCGGCAGCGCCTGTGCGAAGGCGCCGACCGTGACGATCTGCGTCATGGCGCAGGTCAGCGAGCGCATGCCGACGGCTGCGCCCGGCGCGCAGTTCACGACCGTGCCCTCGGGCAGCACGGCGCGGGCGGGGCGGAGCGTGCCGGCATTCAGCCAGAGCGAATTGTCGAGCGTGTAGAGCACATAGGTGAGGCCGACCATGACCAGCGGATGGCGCTCGCGCCCGCCCGTCGGCATGTTGAGCGAGGAAGCGAGCTGCGGGTCGGAGCCCGTATAGTCGAGCTCGATCTCCTCGCCGCGGATGCGCAGCGTCAGCTTGATGCGGGCCGGCAGGCCGCCGGGCGAATCCTCGTCGGCGTAGTCGGCGAAGCTGTAGTCGCCGTCCGGAATGGTCTTCACGATGCGGCGCACCTGCGCCTCGGCATGGTCGAGGATCTGCCGGGTGCCCTGCAGGAAGGCCGGCAGGCCGAAGCGGCGGATGATCTCGCCCATCTTGCGCTCGCCGATATTGACGCTGGCGATCTGGGCCGCGAGATCGCCGAGATTCTGCGCGGGCAGGCGCGTGTTGGAGCGCATGAGGCGGGCGATGAACGGGTTTTCGACGCCCTTTTCGACCAGTTTTACGGGCGGAATCCGGAGGCCCTCCTGCTCGATCTCGGTCAGCGCCCGCGACAGGGAGGCCGGCACCGCGCCGCCGACATCGGTCGAGTGGATATGGCCGACCACGAAACAGGCGATTTCGCCCTCATGGAACACGGGTTTCCAGATGTGGAGATCCGGCGAATGGGTCGCGACATAGCCGGAATAGGGGTCGTTGGTGATGCAGATGTCGCCTTCTTCGTAAGTGTCGAAGGCCTCGATCAGCGGCGCGTAGTCGATCCCCGAATACCAGGGCGCGCCGAATTGGCGCGGATTGGCGAAGGCCAGCCCCTCGCGGGTGACGACCTGGCAGGAGAAATCCTCCGTCTCCTTCACGAAGGCGGAATGGGCCGTGCGCATCAGCGTGAAGGCCATCGCGTCGGCGGCGGCGCCGCAGAAATTGGCGAGGACCTGGAGGTTGCGGGCATCGATCATGGCTCAGGCCTCGCGCGTGATGACGAGATTGCCGAAGGCGTCGACCGCGACCTGAAAATCGGGCGGCACGACCGTCGTGGTGTCGTCCTGCTGGACGATCGCCGGCCCGGCGAAGCGGTGGCCGGGCGCGAGATCGGCGCGCGCATAGAGCGCGGTTTCGTGCGGCGTGCCGCCGAACCAGCCCGTGACATGGCGCAGCGGCCGCGCCGGGCCGGTTGCGGGCGCGCGCTCGACGATGCGCGGCTTCGGCGTCGGGCCGGCGATGACGAGGCGCAGGTTGATCACCTGAATCGGCGCCTCCTCGCTCGCATGGCCGAACAGGCGGGCATGCTCGGCATGGAAGGCGGCCGCGATCGCGTCCCGGTCGCCCTCGGCGATCCAGCGCGCCTGAAGCGGCGTCTCGATCTCGTAGGACTGGCCGCGATAGCGCATGTCGGCCGAGACTTTCAGCTCCGCTGCCCCGGCATGGCCCTGCCGCGCCAGCCAGTCGCGGGCGGTCGCCTGCAATTCGCCGAGCGGCGCCGCCAGGGCGGCGAGACCGGCCGCGTCGAGGTCTAGGTAGAGGGTGCGCAGGAAATCGTTCTTCAGGTCTGCGATCAGCCCGCCGAGCGCAGAGACGACGCCGGGCGTCGGCGGCACCACGACGCCTTTCATGTCGAGCTCGCGCGCCAGGAAGGCCGCCAGCATCGC
>JBDHTH010000427.1:0-3562 GCA_039808545.1 Phreatobacteraceae bacterium
TCTGGGCGCTGTCCTGGTCGGCCTTCGGCAAGCCCGCGACGACGGCCCGGCTCGGCGACGTGCTGGTCTTCACCCGCAAGGGCGGCGGCCATGTCGGCCTCTATGTCGGCGAGGACGCCGCCGCCTACCACGTGCTCGGCGGCAACCAGTCCGACCGCGTCACGATCAGCCGCATCGCCCGCAGCCGCATCTACGCGATCCGCCGCCCGCCCTACGCCAAGCCGCCCGCCAATCTGCGCGCCGTCCGCCTCTCGCCGGGCGGGGCGCTGTCGACCAACGAAGCGTGAAGGACAACGCAATGCTGTCGAAACTCGAAGGCTACAAGACCTACATCGTCGCGGTGCTGATCGGCGTCGCGGCCGCCGCCCAGGCGCTCGGCTATACGGTGCCGGAATGGATCTATGCCGTGCTCGGCGCCCTCGGCCTCGGCGCCGTGCGCGCCGGGGCGAAGCGATGACGGCGATGCATCGCCCGCTGACATCTTCGTGAAGCCTTGCGGCGGATGGGCGCGGCCGCGTTCATCCGCCATTCAGTCGGCGCTCCTAATCGTGCCGCGATGTATTATCTGCTCCAGACCCTGGCCCTCTGCCTCGTCGGCGGCGCGCTCCTCGTGGCCGAGGCGCGCGCCGACGAGCCGCAGCGCCCCGATCCGCCGGGCCAGCGCTGCCTGAGCGCGGCGGAGCAGCGCGCCGCCGTCTCGGCCAAGCGCGCCATGCCGCTCGCGAGCGCCTTGAAGATGGTCCGGCGCTCCGAGCGCGCGAACCTCGTCAACGCCCGCCTCTGCGAGGTCGCCGGCAAGCTGATCTACGAGGTGACACTGCTGCGCCGCGATGGCAAAGTCCGCCGCGCCTCCGTCGACGCGCTGACCGGCGCGCTCGTCGGGGAGCGCTAGAGCCCGCTCCCTTCACGCGATTCCGCGTGGAGGGTCAAAGCGGCCTCTGACTTTTGGAAGATGGAGCGGACCCTTTTTCTCATGCGTCTCCTAGTCGTCGAGGATGATCCCGACCTCAATCGCCAGCTCGTGCAGGCGCTCGGCGATGCCGGCTACGCGGTCGACAAGGCGCTCGACGGCGAGGAGGGGCATTTCCTCGGCGATACCGAGCCCTACGACGCCGTCATCCTCGATATCGGCCTGCCGCGCATGGACGGCATCGCGGTGCTGGAGGCCTGGCGCAAGGCCGGCCGCGCCATGCCGGTGCTGATCCTGACGGCGCGCGATGCCTGGAGCGACAAGGTCGAGGGCTTCGACGCCGGCGCCGACGACTACGTCGCCAAGCCCTTCCACATGGAGGAGGTGCTGGCGCGTCTGCGCGCCCTGCTGCGCCGCTCGGCCGGCCATGCCAAGAGCGAGTTCGTGTTCGGCGCGCTGCGCATCGATACGCGCTCCGGCCGCGTCACGGTCGACGGCAACCCGGTGCGCCTGACCTCGCACGAATACCGGCTGCTCTCTTACCTTGCCCATCATGCCGGCCGCGTCGTCTCGCGCACCGAGATCGTCGAGCATCTCTACGACCAGGATTTCGACCGCGATTCCAACACGATCGAGGTCTTCATCGGCCGCCTGAGGAAGAAGCTCGGCATCGACGCGATCCAGACGGTGCGCGGCCTCGGCTACATCCTCGATACGCCCGATGCGCGATAGCTCGCTCTCGCGGCGCCTCTTCCTCGCCGCGATGGTGCTGATCATCGCGCTGACGGTGGCGGCCGGGCTGATCCTCTCCAAGCTCTACCGCAACGCCGTCATCCAGGGCTTCGACCGGCGCCTCAACGTGCATCTGCAGGCGCTCGTCGCCGACATGGCGGCCGGCGGGCTCGCGGCGGCCGGCAGCGACGAGCTCGGCGAGCCGCTGTTCAACATCCCGCTCTCGGGCTGGTACTGGCAGATCACGCCGCAGCCGCCCGCCAAGACCGAGCCGAAGACCTCGCGCTCGCTCTTCGACGCGACCTTGCAGAATCTCGCCGATCTCGGCGTGCAGGAGCGGCTCGGCGCCCGCGAGGGCTATCTCGACGGTCCCGACAACCAGAGATTGCGTGTGCTGGAGCGCACCATCGATCTCGGCGAGGACGGCCGCTACCTGATCGCGGTGGCGGGCGACACGGCCGAGCCGAAGGCCGAGATCCGCGACTTCAACCTCGTGCTGCTGACCGTGCTCGGCGCGCTCGGCCTCGGCCTCATCGCGACCACCGCCTTCCAGGTGCTGTTCGGGCTGAAGCCGCTCGCCCGCATCCGCGACGGGCTGATCGCGATCCGCGCCGGCAAGGCGGAGCGGCTCGACGGCGTCTTCCCGCGCGAGGTCGCCCCGCTCGTGCGCGAGACCAACGCGCTGCTCGAATCGAACCGCGAGATCGTCGAGCGCGCCCGCACCCATGTCGGCAACCTCGCGCATGCGCTGAAGACGCCGCTCTCCGTCATCATCAACGAGGTCGACGCGCCGGGCGGCGCAAACCCCACAAAGCTGCGCGAGCAGGCCGAGATCATGCGCGAGCAGATCAGCCATCATCTGAGGCGCGCCCAGCAGGCGGCACGCGCCCAGGTGGCGGCGGCGGCGGTTCCGCTCGCGCCGGTCGTGGAGGCGATCGCCCGCACGATGCTGAAGGTGCATCGCGGCCGCGACCTCGAGATCCTCCCTGATATCCCCCCGGACCTCCAGTTCCGCGGCGAGCGCCAGGACCTGGAGGAGATGATCGGCAATCTCGTCGACAATGCCTGCAAATGGGCGCGCGGCACCGTCACGGTCCAGGCGTCGGGCGGCGACCGCGCCAGCGCCGCCGATCGCGGCGCCTTCCGCCTGATCGTCGAGGATGACGGGCCGGGCCTGCCGAAGGAAGCGCTCGCCCATATCGGCGCGCGCGGCGTCAGGCTCGACGAGAGCAAGCCCGGCACCGGCCTCGGCCTGGCGATCGTCCGCGACCTCGCGGCGACCTATGGCGGGCGGCTCGACCTAGCCGAATCGCCGAAAGGCGGGCTACGCTGCGTCCTCGAACTGCCGGCGGCGTGATCCGCTGACCCAGTTTTGCCGCAATCGGGTTGTCGTTTTGCGTGCTCTCGGATTCGTGATGCCGCTTGTGAGGGCCGGCATTCCATGACTGACACCCTTCCTGCCACTCGAAATAGAATGGACCCCATGCGCAAGATCCTTCTCTCCTCCGCCCTGGTTGCAACCATGCTCGTGGCCGGCTGCGCCACCGGCGGCCCGAACGAGACGGCCGGCACCGTCGGCGGCGCCGTCGTCGGCGGCCTGATCGGCAATGCGATTGCTCCCCGCGGCCCGGGCGGCGCGATCGTCGGCGCCCTGGTCGGCGGCGTGATCGGCAATGCCATCGGCCAGGAGCTCGACGAGCAGGCCCGGCGCGAGGCTTACGAGGCCGAGCTCTACGCGCTCAACTACGATCGTCCGCGCGACTGGACGAGCGGCGGCGGCAAGTATCGCGGCCGCGTCACGCCGAAGCGCGCCTATGTCGACAACAGCGGCCGCCGCTGCCGCAACTACGAGCACACGATCTACATCAACGGCAATCCGAAGACGGCCGCCGGCGTCGCCTGCAAGCAGGCCGACGGCAC
>JBDHTH010000428.1:0-3556 GCA_039808545.1 Phreatobacteraceae bacterium
GCGTCGGCGGCGGCGCGCGGGTTCTCGGCCTGCAGGACCGGGCGCCCGACAACCAGGTAGTCGGCGCCGAGCGAGACGGCGCGCGCCGGGGTGAGCACCCGCTTCTGGTCGCCCGCCGCGCTGCCGGCCGGCCGCACGCCCGGCGTCACCAGCAGCATCTTCGGCCCGACGATGGCGCGCATCTGCGCCAGCTCCTCGGGCGACAGGATCAGCCCGTCGGCGCCGATGTCGCGGGCCGCGGCGGCCCGGTGCGCGACGAGCTCGCTGACGCCCTTGGCGTAGCCCGCATCCGCGAGGTCGCCGTCGTCATAGGAGGTGAGGACCGTCACGCCGAGGATCTTCAGGCCGCTGCCGCGCTTGCCCTCGACCGCGGCCCTCAGCGTCTGCGGATAGGCGTGCACCGTTAGGAAGGTGACGCCCATCGCGGCCGCGCCCTCCACGCCCTTGGCGACCGTGTTGCCGATATCGTGCAGCTTCATGTCGAGGAAGACCCGCTTGCCGGCGCCGAGCAGGTCGCGCGCCAGGTCCAGCCCGCCCGAGAGCGCGAGCTGGTAGCCGATCTTGTAGAAGGCGACGCTGTCGCCGAGCGTTTCGACGAGCGCCTCGGCCTTCGCGCGGCCGGTGACATCGAGAGCGACGATCAGCCGCTCGCGGGGGGAAACGAGGTGAGTCATGTCGGGGCTCCGAGTTTGCCCCTCATACATCGATCGGGCCGCGCCGTCACCGGTCGAAGGGGCGCCAGCCGCCCTCGGGCGCGCCGCCGGCGGCCGGGAAGGCGTAGCGGTTGCCGCCCCCGCCCGGCTGGTCGTGGCGACGGTCGATCGCCAGCCCCGCCAGCGCGCAGTAGAGCAAGGTGCCGACGCCGCCATGGCCGACGAAGCAGATATCGCCCTCGCCGGGTTCCGCCAGCGCGGCCGCGACCGCCGCCCGGATCCGCGCCTGCGCGTCGATGGCGCGCTCCCAGCCGCGCACCGATTCCTCCGGATGCGCGAAGAACCGATTCGCGGTCGCCTCGAATTCGGGCGGCGGCAGGAAGCCGGTCGCCGAGCGGTCGTTCTCGTGCATCCCCTCCCGCGTCTCGACCGCGAGGCCGCGCGGCGCCGCGAGGATTTCGGCCGTCTCGATGGCCTTGCGCTCCGTGCTGGCCATGATCCGCCGGACGCCAGCCATCCAGGGCAGGGCGGCGGCGATCGCGGCGCGCTCTCGGCCACGCGCCGAAAGGCCCCATTCGGGCACCGGCACGGCCGGATCGATCGCGACTTCGGGGTGCGACACGTAATGGGCAAGGCGCGTCATGCCGATCCTTCGGGACTTTGCTATGATCGCTCGAACCTCGGCGCCGGGCGCCGCGACCAAGGCGAAACGAAAGGCGGGCCGGTTCGGGCCCGCTTTGTCACGACTGAACGATACAAGCGAACCTCCGGATCGACCATGACGCTGTCTTCCACTCTTCGCCGGCCCGTCGGCACCGCGCTTCTCGCCCTGCTTCTCGCGGCCGCGAGCCCCGCCTTGGCGCAGGCGCCGACCGCTCCGGGGCCCGAGGCGGCCCAGCCCAGGGCGCCGGCCAATATCGAGGGGGCCGGCAGCGTCGAGCAGATGACGCGCGAGCTCGCCGAGCTGCAGAAGGCGGCGGGCCTGCTGCCGAACCCCGCCAAGGCGGTCGAGTACTACCACAATGCGCGCATCCAGGAGGATCGCGGCCAGCCCGAGGAAGCGCGCAAGATGTATCTCGCCTTCGCGCGCTACGACATCGACGTGATCGACCCCTATCTCCGGCTCGCGACGCTGATCCGCGTGCAGGAGGGCAAGGCGGCGGTGCGCGAGGTCTACGCCGCGCTGAAGCAGCGCCAGCGCGCCCCGGTGCTCGACTTCGTGATGGCGGTCAACACCGACGGCGAGCGCGGCCGCCAGCTCCTCGGCAAGTTCCTGCGCGAGAATCCCGACTACGCGCCCGTGCACTACATGCTGGCCGAGCAGTACAGCGAGGACGTCCTCGGCAAGCAGACGATCGACGACAAGCGCCAGGAGTTCGAGCAGTATGGGCTGTTCCTGAAGGCCGACCGCGAGGGCCGGCTCACCCGCTACTATCTCGACCACGGCATGCTCGGCCAATGGCTCGAGAAGGCGCGCCGCCGCTATGCGATCCTGGAGAAGGAGCTGGCGCTGCCGAACCGGCCGGTCGCCGCCTTCGTCCGCTCCAATGCCGGCTGGATGATGAGCCTGTCCTTCCCCGAGGCGGTGCTCGAGGTCGCGGTCCGCTTCGGCGAGGGCGAGTTCCGCACCACCGGCTTCCTGTCGGCGATCGATCCGCGCACCGGCAAGACGCTGCCGAACCCGAGCGTCGAGATCCCCCCGAACCAGATCGGCAAGCGCATCGAGGTGCGCTATCGCGACGGGCGCGACCAATGGGTCGGGCCGTTCCCGATCATCTTCAACCCGACCAGCGAGCTGGTGCGCGAGAACAAGGACATTCTCGACCGCTTCCGCAACGCCTGGATCGCCTTCAGCGGCGACGGCAAGCTCGTCTACTTCACGCATCTGATGAGCTATCGCTGCGCCATCGAATCGGTGGCCTATGGCTTTGAGAACGAGCCGCTTGAGCGCAAATTCGCGCTGCCGCCCTGCGACGAGGCCAACCCCTACGCGATCCCCTCCAGCGCGCGGCCCTATGTCACGGCGCCGCGCCCCGTGAAGGGCGTGCGCGTCCAGATCACCTGGCGCGACGGCACCAAGACCGAGGTCGTGGACTTCGACCGCGCCACGGCGGCGCGCTGATCCCGCGCGGCAAAGGGGCGATTCGCTTAAGATCGCTGGTGATTCGCCGATCCCGGAAGGTTCCGATGCGCGCTCCCGTCGCCTGCCTCCTCGCCGCCGTCCTAGCGCTCGCGGCGCCCGCGGGAGAGGGACGCGCGCAAGGCCTCGCCGGCCTCGACAACCCGGCGACGCCCGCCAAGCAGCTCTTCGGCGCCCAGAAGGTGCCGGTGCCGCTTCCCGCCCGCGCCTTCGGCTTCTACTCGCGCGGCTGCCTGGCGGGCGCCGTCGCGCTGCCCGTCAACGGCAAGACCTGGCAGGTGATGCGTCTGTCGCGCAACCGCAACTGGGGCCATCCCGACCTGATCGCGATGCTGGAGCGTCTCGCCGAGAAGGCGCCGGGCGTCGGCTGGCGCGGCCTGCTGGTCGGCGATATCGCGCAGCCGCGCGGCGGCCCGATGCTGACCGGCCACGCCTCCCACCAGCTCGGCCTCGACGCCGATATCTGGCTCACCCCGATGCCGAACCGCACTTTGACCGACAAGGAGCGCGAGGACACGCCCGCCACCAGCGTCGTCGCGAGCGACTGGAACGACGTCGACCCCAAGGTCTGGACGCCGCAGCATCTGGCGATCCTGAAGCTCGCGGCCTCCGACCCGAAGGTGGAGCGCGTGCTCGTCAACCCGGCGATCAAGAAGGCGATCTGCCGCGAGGCGACCGGCGACCGTAGTTGGCTGCGCAAGGTCCGCCCCTATTGGGGCCATCACTACCATTTTCACGTGCGGATAAGCTGCCCCGCTGGCTC
>JBDHTH010000429.1:0-3553 GCA_039808545.1 Phreatobacteraceae bacterium
GGCTCTGGACCGGCACGACGATCGAAGCCCTGAGACGCGCGTCGCGGTCCAGCCATTCGGCGGCGAGCCAGTCGTTGACGGCAGAGGCGAAGGCCGCGCCCATATCCTCGCTGTAGAGCGTCGTCACGGCGTAGAGACAGTTGAGGATCCCGGCGCGGCTGCCGAAGGCGTCGAGCGCCTCGCGGCAGAGCCGGTCCGGATCGGAGCCGGCCTTGCGGCCGGCGATGCGCCAGTCGGGCCGTGAGGTGAGGGGCGCGCGCAGCGGATAGCTCGCCGATTCGAGGTCGTGCACGCCGCGTTGCGCCACGGCCTCGGCCCATTGCGGCTCGAGATAGGGCACGAGGCTCGCGATGCCCGGCACGGCCGGATGGAGGTCGCAGTCGATCGCGCTCCGAGCCTCGCTGGGCGTGTCGGTCGTCATGCCGCGTCCTTTTCGGCGATGAGGAGGTCGATGGCGGCGGTCCAGGAGAAGGCGCCGCCGCCGATGCCGGCGCCGTCCGTGGGATCGAAATACTCGCTGAAGCCGGAGGCGCCGATCAGCCGCCGGGTGTCGTCGAGGACGCGCGCCGCGGTTTCCGGCTCGCCCGCCTCGGCGAGCCCCGTCGCGATCATCCAGTTGACGACCACCCAGACCGGCCCGCGCCAGTAGCGACGCGGCTCGAAGGCGGGCTCCGACGGATCGGTGGAGGGCACCAGCGCGATCCCGTCCGCGTGCCAGGCGTCGAGCCGTGCCGCGAGCGTGCCGGCATGCTCGCGAATCCCTGCGAAGAGGGGCAGGAAGCCGGCCGAGGTGCGGACCGGGATCGGCGCCTCGCCGACCTGGTCGAACGAGACATAGGCTTGCGCGGCGGGATGCCAGAGCCCCGCGAGCGCAGCCTCCTTGCGCGCGATCCGCGCCGCGATGGCCGTCCGGTCGGAGGCGCTGCCGAAGCGCTCCGCGAGCGCGAGCAGGTCGCGCTCGGCGCGCAGTAGGATCGCGTTGGTGCCGACATCCGCGACCTTGAACGGCGAGACCGCCAGCATCCGTGCGGGCTCCCAGCCGGCGTCGCGGAAGAGGTCGACGAGGTGGATGAAGCGCTGATACTCGATGCCGCGCGGACGGAAGGCCGGGTCGACATGGCCGGTGTCGCGCCGGCGCACCGGCGTCACGGTCTCGGCCGGCACGCGCTCCAGCGCCGCGTCCCAGGCCGGGCTGTTGTCCATGCCGGTTTCCCAGGGATGCAGCGTCGTGACGAGCCCGGTTTGGCCGGGATCGCGCGCGGTAGTCCACCAGGCGTGATTGCTGACGAGCTTCGGATAGAGCGCGGCGGCGCGCGCCTCGCCCGCCCTGCCCTGCCGTTCGAGCACGCGGCGCACCGCCGTTGCGAGGATCGGCGGCTGCGTGATGCCCGAGGTCGGCGGCGCGCGGTCGACGCCCCAGACGTCCGGCCCCGGGAAATAGTCGTCGGACGGCGCGTGAAAGACGATCTGCGGGACGAGCCCATCCTCCCACTGCCCCTCCAGCAGCCGCTCGATCTCCCGCCAGGCGCGCTCGATGTCGAAGGTCGCCCAGCCCATCGCGACGAAGGCGGAATCCCAGTTCCATTGAAACGGATACAGGCGGTCGGTCGGCACGGTGTAGCCGCCCCGGTCGTTGGCCGCGAGAATGGCGCGGGCGCGCTCGATACGGGTCATGGCTGCACCTCCAGGGCCGTGCCGGCGGTGTTCATCCAACGCAGCCGCGCGCGATCCGGCTTCAAGCGGAGCGCGGCGCCGGGCGTCAGCGGCGGCGCGGGGCCGCCGGCCGGCAGGACGATGCGCATCGGCTGCCCGCCGGCCGCCGTGCCGGTCAGCAGCAGTTGGGGGCCGAGAAGCTCCGCCACCTTGAGGTCGAAGCGAAATCCCGCCTCGCTCTCGGCGGCCGGCGCCACATCCTCGCCGCGCAGCCCGAGCAGCACGCGTGGGCCCGCGCCGGGCGGCGCGTCGAGCGTCATCCCGCCGAGGTCGACCTGGCCCTGCGCGACGGCCAAGTCGAGGAAGTTCATCGGCGGGCTGCCGACGAAGCCGGCGACGAAGCGCGTCGCGGGCCGGTCGTAGATGTCGGAGGGGGTCCCGATCTGGTCGATCCTGCCGGCATGCATCACAGCGATGCGGTCCGCGAGCCCCATCGCCTCTGTCTGGTCGTGCGTGACGTAGATCGTCGTGGTGCCGGCCCCGGAGAGCACCGCCTTCAGCTCGGCGCGCATCTCGAGCCGCAGCAGCGCGTCGAGATTGGAGAGCGGCTCGTCCATCAGCAGCACGGCCGGCTCCACCGCGAGCGCGCGGGCGACCGCGACACGCTGGCGCTGGCCGCCCGAGAGCTGCGCCGGATAGCGCTTAAGCAGCGGCTCGATATGGAGCAGCGCCGCCGCCTTGGCGACCTGCGCCTCGACCCGCGCCTTGCCGGCCTTGGCCATCCTGAGGCCGAAGGCGACGTTCTCGAAGACGGTCAGATGCGGGAACACCGCGTAGTTCTGGAACACCATCGCGAGGCCCCGCTTCCTCGGCGGCAGCGCCGAGACGTCGCGCTCGCCGATCAGCACCTTGCCGCGCGTCTGCGCCTCGAGGCCGGCGATGATCCTCAGCAGCGTCGTCTTGCCGCAGCCGGACGGCCCGAGCAGCGCGACGAACTCGCCGTCCGCGACCTTGAGGTCGACCTCGGCGAGGGCCTGTACGGCCCCGAAGCTCTTGGCGATGCCCGCGATGGTGATGCTGGCCATGGCGCCTCAACGATTGCCGATGCCCCACATCGCGAACAGGCGACGGCGGACGAGGAAGATGAACAGGACCGAGGGCAGGATCAGGATGAGCCCGCCCGCGAAGCGGATATGGAGCGGCGATTCGGACAGCACCGAGAGGAGATAGGCGGTCAGCGTGCGCTGGCGCACCGTGAGGACCGAGGCGGCGAAGACCTCGTTCCAGGACAGCACGAAGGCGAAGATCGAGGCCGCCGCGATGCCCGGCAGGGCGAGCGGCAGCACGACCTTCACGAAGCCGGTGAGGCGCGAGCAGCCGAATACCCAGGCGGCTTCCTCGAGCTCCTTCGGGATGGCGACGAAGAGGCTCGAGCAGACGAGCACCGCGAAGGGCGTCGCCAGCACCGCATGCAGCAGCGCGACGCCGAAGGGCGTGTCGTAGACGCCGAGCCGGATGAAGCTGACGGCGAGGGGCAGCGCCAGGATCGCCACCGGAAAGGCGCGCGTCATCAGGATGAGTATGCGGTAGGCGCCCGATCCGCGGAACTCGAACCGCGCCAGCGCGTAGCCGGCCGGGATCCCCATGGCGAGCGCCATCACCATGCACAGGACGGCCGATTTCACGCTCACCCAGGTGGCGCGCCACACCCCCTCGATCTCGAGGAAGGCCTTGATCGTCGAGAAGGTCAGCGCGAACGGCGCGAAGGGCTTCGGCCATTGCGACACGATGTCGCGCCCGCCGAGCGCGCCGAGCGCCAGGATATAGATCGGCACCAGCGTCCAGACGCAGAGCACCGTCAGCCCGGCAAGGAAGAGCGCGCGGTCGAGGCGGGAGGGCG